>JAEDMI010000030.1 GCA_016303085.1 Acetatifactor sp. | reverse complement strand
TATCGGCGGGAGGAAGCCGAGCGCCGATATCTGCCGGACTATGAAGGGTATGACAGCAGACAGCTTGAAAAGATGACCCATCTGGAGCCCTTTGCTTACCCGGAGCCCCATGATGTGCTCTTTGATTATCAACACAGAAATCCTTTGAACTATGAGGCAAAAACACAGGACATAAAGGTTACACAAAAATGATGGATTCATACGTTAGCATTGATCTTGAAACAACGGGGTTGAACCCCAAGACAGATAAAATAATTGAGATCGGAGCGGTAAAGGTAGTGGGCGGAGAAATCAAGGAACGATTTTCCACCTATGTCAATCCCGGCAGAAAGCTGGAACAGCGAATCACGGACCTTACCGGAATCCGTGATGAGGACTTGGCAGATGCACCGACAATTGCTGAAATATTTCCCGATTTGCAGTTGTTTCTGGGAGAACTGCCCCTTTTGGGACACAGTGTACTGTTTGATTTTTCTTTTTTGAAAAAGGCCGCGGTAAATCAGAAGCTGACCTTTGAAAAGAGTGCGGTGGACACTTTAAAGATAGCAAGAAAATATTTACAGTCTCTGGAGAGCAGAAGTCTGGACTTTCTCTGCGGGTATTACGGAATTTCCCATCATGCTCACAGAGCTCTGGCAGATGCGGAAGCAACAGATATTCTGTATCGCAGGTTGAAAGAGGATTTCTTTTCGACAGAGGAGGAGTTGTTCTGCCCTAAACCTCTTATTTATAAAGTTAAAAGAGACCAGCCGGCTTCAAAGGCACAAAAAGAACGGTTATACAAGCTCATCGGGCAACATAAAATAGTTGTGGACGCAGATGTGGAAATGCTGAGCCGAAGCGAGGCAAGCCGCCTGACTGACATCATTCGAAACAGGTTAGCTTACTGAACTGTTTTCAAAATACGTCCGGGTAGCTTTCCTGCAGATGCTTTACAATGATTTCCCGATTGGAAGAGCGCAGAGTTTTGGCTACCTCCCGCAGTCTGTCAATTTCGCGGTAGCGGCCCTGAGATGCATAGTATTCCGCCAACAGATAATAGGTGCGGCTGATATCGGTGCCGGTGCTGACAGCAAATTCCATCAAACCGACAGCTTCTTTTGCATATCCTGTTTCCGTCAGAATATCGGCCCACTTTTGCAGGGTGCGGACCAGCACGGTGTAATTTTGGTCGTATTCCGTCAAAACATTGATGTTGGCAGTGCCGTATTCCAGCTTTAAATCCGTGTTGGAAAAGCCGGTCAGGTTTACGATTTTCTGTGAGGTCAGAGATTCCAATATATTGATACATTCCAACACATCGGCGTTTTCGTTTAAAAGGTGTGTGGGGAAGGACTCAAGAGGAATCTGAATATATTGCAGTCCGTCCAGAGATTTCCGACGAACCGAATTGGCCTTCCTTTCCCGGGCCCAAAATTCATCTTCCTGTTGTTTGTGGTTTTTTGCCTGCCTTTTTATGTTGATGGAAATGATTAGAAAGAGTGCAATAAAACTTGCCAAAAAAGCCAAATTCATATATAATATCCTTTCAGAGTTTGAGCCATTGTCCGTTGCGGACGGTTAGGAGGCAGTTATGTTTAACATGAATAATAAAAAGACCAGACAGCGGTTTTCCGTTGTGCTTATTGTGATTTTGGTAATCGCCATGATCATTCCCACTGTAACATATTTCTTTTAGTAATTCAATGTGAGGATTTTTATGAAAAAATTTGTAAAAAGAGGGTATTTTCTCCTTTTCGCGATAATTGCCATGCTTCTGTTCGATATGCAGGCTCAGGCGAAGGATGGAGATACCATAAAAACCGGCATCTTTGCCGGAAATATAGACCTGTCCGGTATGACCGCCTCCGAGGCAAAGGTGGCTGTGGAAGAGTATGTGGCAGGGTTGCAGGATACGGAAATTACGCTTCTTGCCGCTGAAGACAAGGAAGTTACAGTCACTGCGGGCGAACTGGGGGTTACCTGGGCAAATCCTGAGTTGGTGGATGAAGCGGCAGAAATCGGTACCCGCGGAAATGTGATAGAGCGGTACAAGACTTTAAAAGATTTGGAGCATGAGAACAAGGTTTACCCGATACAGCTGTCCTTTGATTTACAGGCAATCAATGATATCCTGACAGAGAAATGTGCCCGATATGACAAGGAAGCCGTCAACGTCTCGCTGAAGAGAGAAAACGGAGAATTTCAGTTGGTGGAGGGGCAAATAGGCTACATGCTGGATGTGGAAACCTCCATTGATTTAGTAAATGATTATCTCACCGGAGAGTGGGACCATCAACCCTGTACCATTGCTTTGGATATCGCGGTGGAAGAGCCCCGGGGAAGCGCCGAGGAACTGGCAGTGGTAACGGATATTCTGGGCAGTTTTACCACCTCTTATACCTCATCCGGTTCCTCCAGAAGTGCCAATGTGGAAAACGGATGCAAGCTGATTGACGGAATTACCCTTTATCCCGGAGAGGAATTTTCTACATATAAAACTGTGGCTCCTTTTTCTGAAGCCAACGGTTACTATATGGCGGGTTCCTATGTAAACGGAAAGGTAGTGGACAGTCTGGGCGGAGGCATCTGTCAGGTATCCACCACACTTTACAATGCAGTGCTGAAAGCGGAGCTGGAGGTGACGGAGCGTCATAACCACTCCATGATAGTGTCTTATGTTGACCCTTCTGCGGATGCAGCCATTGCCGAGAGTTCGGGGAAGGATTTCAGATTTGTAAATAACCTGGATTATCCGATTTATATTGAAGGATATACAAGCGGAAAGAAAATTACCTTCAATATTTACGGGAAAGAGACCAGAGACCCCGGACGGGAGGTTCGTTATGAGAGCGAGGTGCTGGAGGTAATCAATCCTCCTGCGGATACGATTTATGCGGATGCGTCTCTCCCTATCGGATATATCGTAACGGAAAGTGCACACATCGGTTACCGCGCAAAGCTGTGGAAGGTTGTGACGGAGAACAGTGAAGAAGTGAGCCGCACGGAAGTAAACAGCAGTAAGTACAAAATGGTGCCCAGAAGCGCAACGGTAGGAACGGCCACCTCGGACCCTGCGGCTTATGATGAAATCATGGCAGCAATCAGTACGAGCAACGTAGACCATGTAAAAAACGTGATAGCTATGTTGACTGCACCGACAGCCTCCGACAACGGGGAAGCAGGACAACAGTAAAAATAAAGGACAGTAGGGCATGAAAATCGGTAAAGTGCCGGAGAATGTTTTAAAACGCTCCGTTCTGAGACAGATAAAAACGAAGAGAAAAGAAGTAATCAGTGGCGCAGGTGTGGGGGAAGACTGCGCCATTTTTTCGTTTTCGGATGATATGCCCCTGTTTACCTGCATGCAGGAAGCAGAAGGCACATGGGACGGACCGACTGTAAATCCGGAACAACTGATTCAAAAATGCGCCAACAATCTGGCGGCGGGCGGTGCAAGGATGGTTTCCGTCATGATGACTTTGATGTTGCCGGAGGAGACCGAGGAAGCAGATATAAAGAGCCTGATGTCCCGGGCGGAAGCAAAATGTGCGGAGCTGAAGGTACAGATTGCGGGCGGCCAGACCCGCATCAGCAGCGCTGTGAGAATGCCTGTGGCGGTGGTGACGGGATACGGCATCCCTTTTGAGAAAGAGGTGGAGCCCCAAGCCGAGAGAAGTCCGGGCGGGAAGCAGACGGTAAAAAGAAGCGGCATAGGGAAAGCGCGACCGGGTCAGGATGTGGTAATCAGCAAATGGATAGGACTGGAAGGCACGGCGATTTTGGCAAGGAGATATCGGGAAAAACTGCTTGCCAGATACCCGGCGTATCTGGTGGATACAGCGGCCTGCTTTGACCGTTGGCTCTCTGTAATTCCGGAGGCTGCCACCGCCGTGAAGTCCGGCGTTTGCGCTATGCATGATGCTTCGGAGGGAGGTATCTTCGGTGCCCTCTGGGAGCTTGCGGAAAGCGCAGGTGTTGGACTGACAATAGACTTAAAGAAGCTGCCCCTGCGTCAGGAGACTGTGGAGGTGTGCGAGTGCTGTAATGTAAATCCCTATGAGCTTTTGTCCGGGGGATGTCTTGTGATGACCACTGAGGACGGTTCCGGTCTGACGGCGGCTTTGGAAGCGGAAGGCATCCCGGCAGTCATCGTGGGAAAGGTCACGGGCAGCAATGACAGAATTATATTGAATGAAGATGAGGTGCGGTACATGGACAGACCGAAGCAGGACGAGATCTATCGAATCCTGACGGAGAAGCCATAAAGTACCGGCAGCTACATATATGGAAGGTTTAGTGGAAAGGAAGAAGAAAATGAGAGAGGAATTACTTGCAATTATTGAAAAAAACAGCAGAATTGATTTAAAGGAACTGGCTATCATTCTCGGTGTGGAGGAAATTGATGTAGTGAACGAACTGGCTGCCCTGGAGAGTGAGGGTATTATCTGCGGTTACCACACATTGATTAACTGGGAAAAGACAGATATTGAGAAGGTGTCCGCATTGATTGAGGTGCGTGTAACTCCCCAGAGAGGACAAGGCTTTGACAATGTGGCAGAGCGTATTGAGAAATACCCCGAGGTACGCAGCGTTTACCTGATGTCCGGCGGCTATGATTTGATGGTGATTCTGGAGGGAAAGACTCTCCGCGAGGTGTCCTCCTTTGTATCCGACAAGCTGGCTACCTTGGAGCCCGTACTCAGCACGGCCACCCATTTTATTTTGAAAAAGTACAAGGATCATGGAACTATGCTCACCCAGAAAAAAGAAGATGAAAGGGAGATGATTACGCCATGAGAAATCCGTTAGCAGATAAGGTTGTAGAGATAAAACCTTCCGGAATAAGGAAATTTTTCGACATTGTCAGCGAGATGAAAGATGCCATTTCCCTGGGTGTGGGAGAGCCTGATTTTGACACGCCGTGGCATATCAGGGACGAGGGTATCTATTCTCTGGAAAAGGGAAGAACCTTTTATACTTCCAATGCCGGGTTAAAAGAACTTCGACAGGAAATCTGCAATTATCTGAACAGAAAGCACGGGGTAACTTATGATCCCCTGAAAGAGGTTCTGATTACCGTGGGCGGCTCCGAGGCCATTGATATGGGGCTGCGTGCCATGCTGAATCCCGGCGAGGAGGTTCTGATTCCCCAACCCAGCTATGTGTCTTATGAGCCCTGTACCATACTGGCGGGAGGAAAGCCCGTCATTATCAATCTGAAAGCCGAAAACGAGTTCAGACTTACTGCGGAGGAACTGGAGGAAGCAATTACGGACAAGACCAAGATACTGATTCTGCCTTTCCCCAACAATCCTACCGGTGCTATCATGGAGCGCAAGGATTTGGAGGCCATTGCTGAGGTGATTATAAAACATGACATATTTGTCATGTCTGATGAAATCTACGGAGAACTGACTTACACGGAGAAGCATGTATCCATCGTGGAAATCCCCGGCATGAGAGAGAGAACGATTTTGATTAACGGTTTTTCCAAAGCCTACGCTATGACCGGCTGGAGACTGGGCTATGCCTGCGGACCCGCGGAAATTATTCAGCAGATGACAAAGCTTCACCAGTTTGCTATCATGTGCGCTCCCACTACCAGCCAGTATGCCGCTATCGAAGCCCTGAAAAACGGGGATGAGGATATCAACGAGATGCGCATGGCGTACAACCAGAGGAGAAGATACCTGATGAATGCCTTTCGGGAGATGGAGTTGGAGTGTTTTGAGCCCTACGGTGCATTTTATGTGTTCCCCTGTATCAGGGAGTTCGGCATGACCAGCGATGAGTTTGCAACCCGCTTCCTGGAGGAGGAGAAGGTAGCGGTGGTTCCCGGAACTGCATTCGGAGACTGTGGAGAAGGATATCTGAGAATTTCCTACGCATACTCTCTGGAAAACCTGAAGGTTGCCATCGGAAGATTAGAGCATTTTATAAAGAAACTGAGAGCGGAAAAGAATAACTGATATGCATATTATTTTACATCAACCGGAAATACCGGGAAACACCGGAAATATAGGGCGTACCTGTGTAGCTACAGGCACGCCCCTGCATTTGATTGAGCCCCTGGGGTTTCGTCTGGACGAAAAGGCTATCAGACGGGCAGGAATGGACTACTGGCAACATCTGGATGTTCACAGATACATGAATTTTGAAGAGTTTCGGGAAAAGAATCCCGGAGCAAAGATATGGATGGCCACTACAAAGGCGAAACACACCTATACGGAGGTGGAATACGGGCCGGATGACTTTATTATGTTTGGAAAGGAAAGCGCGGGGATTCCCGAGGAAATTCTGGTGGAGAACGAGGAACACTGTATCCGTATTCCCATGCTTCCTGCCATTCGCTCTCTGAATCTGTCCAACTCGGTTTCCATCATTTTGTATGAGGCTCTCAGACAGAACGGGTTCAGCGAGATGCAGACAGAAGGGGAACTGCACAGACTACAATGGAGAGAATCATAAAACATGAAAATACTATTATAAAAGATAACCTTTGCGCATTGAGGAGACGGCAAGATGAAATTAGTGGAGCTCTATACTTTGCTGAGCGGAGATTACGAAGGAACCCTGGAGCGCATGTGCAGCGAGAGGCTTGTGGAAAGGTTTGTACTGAGATTCCTTGGGGATGAAACCTTTCCTGCGCTGGAAAAAGCCATGGCGAAGGAGAATTATCAGGATGCTTTCCACATCGCCCACAACCTAAAGGGTGTTGCATCAAACCTCGGCTTTACAAAATTGCATAAAGTTGCCGATGGACTGACAGAGGCATTGAGAGACGGGAAAAAGCCGGAGGATGATACACTGCTGCTTCAGGTAAAGGAAGAATATGAACGAACCATTGCGGCGCTCAAAAAATTCCAGGGTGCTGAGCAGCAACCCTAGAAATCTTCCGTTATGTAGTTCGGCTTACGGTAAAATATTCCGGCAAGTTTCTCTGTATCTCCGTTAATTTTCACATGGTCCATATAGAGAAGTGAGGAAATGTCACAGGTGCCGATAATCAGACGGGAAAAAGCGTTGATGTCCATTTCCGCATCGGCAGCCTGTACAGACAAAAGTTTTCGTGTTACACAGGTTGCCCGGTTGTCTGCGAATTCTATCTTATAAGTGCCGGAATTTTCAGGTATCTGATTGTCGGTTAAAGAGACAGTTACGGTTCCGCTGCCCCGGTAACGGGCATTTTCCAAAACCTTCTGTACATTGATGACCCGCACCATTCCCGCGTAATAGGAGGATTTGCGCGCATGCCCCGCCCATTCCGGCAAAATCAGCGACATATCTATATCGGATGGTAAGTCAAAGGAAGCATAATCGTGGTCGCTGCCCAGACTGATGAGCAGATTCAGAAGCCCTTTGGAGTTCCGTCACCGGATTTGTATACATAGGTAAATACCTGATCCTTCACGGGATTTCCCTTTGCTATCCGGGAAAACTCATACTCCCCGTTTACAACCATCATATTGTATTTATCCTGCCAGATGCGATAAATCTGTCTGATTTCGTCCCACATTTCATTTCCCTGCTCGGACAGGGAACAGCTTCCGCTCACATCATAATACTTCAGGGATTTGAGATACACATGATAATGTACCTTTTCACAGCCCATTTCATAACCGAATTTGCGGTAGTAGGCGGTTGAAAAAGGATACAGATAAGAGAAGACGTGTCCGTCCCGGTACATGGCCGGAAGAGCGGCTTCAAAACAGCCCCGGATTCCGCCTTTTCTGCGGTATTGAGGCAGAGTCGCCACACCGCCGATACCGGTCATGGTAAACTCGTGTCCATCGAACTGCATGGGGATGGGTTGAGCGATAAAATAGCTCATCATGGTGCAATCATCATCCTCAAAGGCTGCCCAACGTTCTCCCCAGCAGGCGTCCTCCCGGGAGCCGGGGTGTGCCAGTACCTCCTCGTAGGTTTCCATGGGGGATTTCTCCAAATCTGCGCTGAATTCAAAAGCGAGTGCGAAAAGCTCATAGGTTCTCTTCAATTCTTCCGGATGTATCTTTCTGACAATCATTCTTATTCTCCCGATTATTTATTCCCGCGAGCAACGAGCCAAGCGGACATGCTTGCAAGCGAACAAGTTCGCTTTGTCTATCTTGTCGAATGCCGCGAGGGTCAAATACCCCGCAGCTCTGCTGCACCACAAGCTTATTTTCATTTTGCCGTTTTTCAAGCTTTGCGTCAATGATGATTCTTGGCATATTTTGATTAATAACCGGAAATACTAACCGCAAGTGTGAGTGGCTACAGAATAGCTTCGCATATATAGTCAATACAGGGCGGAGGTTTTATATGTCAAAAACAGTGGATGAAAAAGGGAATGTCCGTATGGATAACGAGGGGAAGGAGAGACCCTTCGGATTGAGGGACAAAATCGGATATATGTTCGGTGATTTCGGAAACGATTTCAGTTTCCTGCTTGCCAGTAATTATCTGATGGTGTTTTACACAAAGGTTCTGGGCTTAAGCGGGTTTGTAGTGGGACTTTTGTTTATGGGAGCAAGAATCGTGGATGCGTTTACCGATGTGACGATGGGACGTATCGTGGATCATATGCAGCCTGCGAAGGATGGACGTTTTCGCCCTTGGATAAAGTGGATGTGTATTCCGGTGGCGGTGACCAGTACTGTCATGTATCTGTACTTTGTCCGGGATTGGGTATACTGGGTCAAGCTGGCCTATGTGATTGTCACCTATCTGTTGTGGAGCAGCTTTTGCTATACCGGCATTAACATCCCCTACGGTTCCATGGCTTCTGTTATCAGCCCTGATGTGCGGCACCGGGCTTCCCTCTCCACTTTCCGAAGCATCGGTGCAAGCCTGGCAGGACTGGTCATAGGAGTACTGGTACCGCTGATTGTCTATGAGACGGATGCCGAGGGAAATCAGGTTGTACTGCCCCTGCGCTTCACCCTGACAGCGTTGGTGTTCGGTATTTTGGCGGTAATCTGCTATGGGCTTTGCTATTATCTCTGCCGGGAGCGGGTATCTTTTGAGAAGAAGGAAAAAAAGCGAGAGACTGCGGGGGAGATGCTGCGGGGGCTTGGAAAAAACAAGCCGTTGCTCGCTCTGGTCTGCGCGGCGCTTGTGTTGCTGCTTGCCAGCCTCTTGGGGCAAACCATGAACAACTATCTGTTTTTGGATTATTTCAAGGATGCCAAAGCCTTGTCGGTGGTAAATTTTGTGGGTATTGCGGGAACCTTTATTCTGGCACCTTTTATTTCAAAGATAGCATCCGGATTTGGTAAGAAGGAGGCAGGTGCTCTGGGAATGTTGTTGGCCGGAATTATTTATGTGCTGTTGTTTTTCCTGCGGGTAAAAAGTATTCCCATATACATGGTTCTGGTCTTTCTGGGAACCATCGGAGTGGGACTGTTTAATCTGATTATCTGGGCATTTATCACGGATATTATCGACTATCAGGAGGTGGAGACCGGAAAACGTGAAGACGGAACCGTCTATGCCGTGTACTCCTTTGCAAGGAAGGTGGGGCAGGCTCTGGCGGGCGGTCTGGGAGGGTTTGTGCTGACAGCCATCGGATATGTGTCGGAGGCTCCTGCACAGACTGATGCGGTTGCGGAGAGAATATACACTGTAGCGACGTTGATTCCCGGAATCTGCTATCTGATTGTTTTCTTTATCATGCAGTTTAAGTATCCGCTGACCCGCGGGGAGGTGGAAAAAAATACAGCAATTTTGCAGAAAAAGAGAAGAGAAGAGAGCGAAAGGTGAGTATGAGATTTGACAGTATGGCGCCGGGTGAGGGAGTGGAGGTAAGCTGTCGGTTTGAAAATGGCAAAGCCTGTCTGGAATGGAAATTTATCTTTGCAGATTCAAGTGTTGAAGTGGGACGGAAAGGGATTCTGCGGCTCCTGATGTGGGACAGGCAGGGAAATATCGTGCTGGAGTGTATCAGAAGGCCGGAGGAAGAGGAACCTCTGCGGAGCATCCTGCTACAGCCTCATCTCTGGAACGGTGTCGAAGACCCTTATCTATATACATTGGAAGCTTTTCTCATGGACGGGGAGGGAAACTGTCTGGACAGTCTGTGCAGACAGCTTGCCCTGTACAGTTTGGATTTTCGGGGAGAACTGTTTCTGAACGGGATAAAATTTGAAGAAAGGGCTGTGGCTTACTGCTTTCCTGAGGCAAAATCATCTGCGGAACTGCAAAGAATGGTGGCTGCGGATTTACAGCTGCTTCGGGAACTGGGGGCAAACTGCATATACGCGGAGAAGGAGGAAGGGCTATACAAGCCCTTTTTACAGTTATGTGAGAGGCTGGGATTTTTGGTGCGTCCGTTGCCGGAAGGCAGAAATCAAAAGATACCCGCGTACCGCGGAGAGGCATGCAGTCTTGTGAATCGGGAAGGGAACCCGAAATCGGAATTTTACAGATACAAGGCGAGATGGAGCAGGGAACCTTTTGTATACATTGTACCGGAGAGCATTCACAGACAGGAAAGCGGTAACTTTTCGGCTGTTGTCTACAGCAGCTGTGGCAGGATTGCGCTGTACAGCAACGGCAATTTGCATGAATTTCAATCGGGAGACGGAGAGTTTCTGTTTCGGGAAATTCCGGCGAAGAGTCCGTATCTGCTGCTGACAGCGGAGGGGGACGGGTGTATGGAATCACTGTCTCTTCACAGAATTTTCACAAAATAAACACCTTTTGATGACAATTCCTTTTTAAAATACGAGAGAGAAACGTATTGGGGTGTCTGAGACCCAATCGGGAAAGGCTGAAAACATGATAGAAGTAACAAATCTTACAAAAAGATACGGTGAACATGTGGCGGTGGATCATTTGTCCTTTCGTGTGGAGAAGGGACAGATTTACGGCTTTCTGGGACCCAACGGTGCCGGTAAATCCACGACTATGAATATGATTACGGGCTACCTCGCGCCATCCGAGGGAACGGTTGTCATTGACGGAAAGGATATTCAGAAGGAGCCGGAGGAGGCAAAGCGTAAGGTGGGGTATTTGCCCGAAATTCCTCCTCTGTATACGGACATGACGGTGGAAGAGTATCTTATTTTTGCCGCGGAGCTGAAAAAGATACCCGCAAAGGAGCGGAAGGAACAGGTTGAGAAGGTCATGGAAATGACCCGGATTGCCGACATGCGGGGAAGACTGATCAGAAATCTGTCCAAGGGTTACAGGCAGCGTGTAGGTCTTGCCCAGGCGATTCTCGGAGACCCTGAGGTGCTGATTCTGGATGAGCCGTCCGTAGGGCTGGACCCTAAGCAGATTATTGAAATCCGGGATTTGATTCGGCAGCTGGGAGAGAATCATACCATTATTTTGAGCTCGCACATCTTGTCCGAGGTCAGTGCGGTGTGCGACCACATTATGATTATTGCTCACGGACAATTGGTCGCAAGTGATTCTCCGGAAGGGTTGCAGAAGCTGATGAAAGGTTCTATGGAGCTGGAACTGACGGTGAAGAGTGAATATGAGCGCCTGGAGAGTATCCTGAAGGAGATTCCCGGAGTGGAAGCTCTGGAACAGACAGCTTCCCCGGAAAAGGGAATGGTTAAGGTGAAGGTGATGACCGGGGAAAATAGGGATGTCCGTGAAGCAGTGTTCTTTGCACTCGCGGATGAGAAGCTGCCCATTATGGAGATGGTGCATAGTGAGAAATCACTGGAAGACATTTTCCTGGAACTGACAGACGATGTAAAACCTGTTGAGAAAGAGAAGAAAAAGCTGTTCGGTAAGAGGAAAACGCAGGAAAATCCGGAAAAGGAAGACGGCGGGACAGTGCAGCCGGGCGGGACAGAGCCTCAGCAGGCTGTGGAAGCTGAGGACAGTCCGAAAATGAGCACAGAAGAGGAGGAAGCGTAAAATGTTTGCTATTTATAAGAGAGAGTTGAAATCCTACTTCCGTTCCTTTATCGGATTTCTGTTCATTGCGGCAACTCTGTTTTTTGTCAGCCTGTATTACTTTGTTTATAATATGCTCAGTGGATATCCCTATGTTTCCTACGCGATATCCAGCGTGACTTTTTTATTCATGATTACCGTGCCGATTTTAAGCATGAGGATTTTGGCGGAAGAGAGACACAGCAAGACGGATCAGTTGATTCTGACCGCCCCTGTCTCCGTAGGCGGTATTGTGATGGGTAAGTTTCTGGCACTGCTTACGATTTTCCTGATTCCGACGGCAGTGGTATGTACCTATCCCCTTATCATGAATGGGTTTGGCTCCGTTCCAATGGGAGAGTCCTATCTGGCAGTCCTGGCCTTCTTTTTGTACGGGATGACGGCCATAGCCATTGGTCTGTTGATTTCTTCCCTGACCGAGAGTCAGGTAATTGCGGCTGTTGTGTCCTTTATAGTCCTGTTTTTAGGCTATATGATGTCCTCAATCTGTAACCTGATTTCCTCCACGGGAAATCTTCTGACTAAGATTTTAGGTTGTTTTGACCTGGCAACTCCCTTCAATGAGATGTTGAACGGAACGTTGAATCTGCAGTCGGTGATTTACTTTATCTCACTGACGGTTCTTGCCTTATTTTTGGCAGTGCAGGCTATTCAGAAGAGGCGGTACAGTGTCTCCCTGAAGACGTTAAGCTTTGGCGCATACAGTACCGGATCCATTGCCCTGGCTGTAGCGGTTGTGGTGGTTATCAATATCGTGCTTGGTGAGATGCCTTCCTCCTGGACCTCCGTGGATATGACATCCCAGAAGCTTTATTCCCTGACAGACCAGACCAAGGAATTTGTGGAGAACATCAATGAGGACGTAACCATTTATGTAATTGTGGCGGAGGATAGTCAGGATACAACGCTGGGGCAGACACTTCAGAGGTATGATGATTTGTCGGAGCATATTAAGGTTGAATATGTGGACCCTAATGTAAACCCCAGATTTTATATGCAGTATACGGACAGCATTAGTATGAACAGTCTGATTGTAGTCAGCGAGAAACGGAATAAGGTGATTGATTACAGCAGTATTTATGAGTCCAGCTTTGACTATACGACCTATACAAGTACCACCACCGGCTATGACGGTGAGGGACAGATTACCAGCGCGCTGGATTATGTGCTCTCCGACAGTATGCCGAAGGTGTACATGACGGAGGGTCACGGGGAATATACCCTGAGTTCTTCCTTTACCAATGCGTTGAAGAAGGAAAATGTGGATTGTGAGACGGTAAATCTCATGGATTACGATACGGTTCCTCGGGATGCGGCATGTCTGATAATCAACGCACCCGGCTCCGATTTCTCTTCCGATGATACGGATAAGGTAATTGAGTATTTGAACGCCGGCGGAAACGTGATATTCGTTACCGGGCTGACAGAGGGCGAGACGCCTAACCTGGATGCCATCACGGATTACATGGGCTTAAGCATCGCGGAGGGTCTGGTGGTGGAACAGGATGCGGCGAATTATTACCGCAATCCTTATTATCTGCTGCCTACTCAGAGTTACAGCACTTATACTGCGGGACTGTATAATCAGTATTACATTTTTGCCCCCTATGTGCAGGGTATTGTCATCGAAAACGAAGAGGCGGAAGGGATTACTTACAACTCCTTCCTGTCCACCTCAGACAAGGCATTTGCCAAGGTGGGTGACATCAATGTGCAGAACTTTGACAAGGCAGAGGGAGATATTGACGGCCCCTTTGGCGTAGGCGTATCTGCGGTGAAGGAGCTTGATGAAGAGACCTCCGCTACTCTCATCGTGTACGGCTGTGACCAACTCTTTACGGACGAAGCCAACAGTATGGTCAGCGGAGCCAACGGGGTACTTTTTACAAATACGGTGAGCAGTTTTGTGGACCATGAGGTCAGCGTATCCATTCCTGCCAAGAGCTATGAGATTTCTTATCTGACCATACCCCAGTCCAAAGCGGTGTTGGTTGGAATGATGACGATAATCGTGATTCCTGTGGGATGCCTGGCGGCAGGCTTTGTCATCTGGTTCAGAAGGAGGAAGCGCTGATGAAGAGACAGAGAACACAGCTGCTGATTCTGGTTGTGGTGCTGTGTGCCCTTGGGGCGGCATTTTTCGGAATCAGGCAGTATAATAAGATTCAGGCACAGAAGCCTGTAGAGGAAGAGGATATTATTTCTGTGATTGATGCGGCAACGGAAGAGGTAACGGCCTTTTCTTACGATTATGAAGGTGAGACCTATTGCTTTGAGAAGGAAGATGAAACCTGGTACGCAGCGGAGGATCACAGTTTGAATATCAAACAGACCCGTATAACTTCCATGCTGGGAGGAGTAACACCCCTGACAGCCACTCAGGTCGTGGAGAATGTCACAGATTTGGCGCAGTACGGTCTGGTGACACCTCAGAGAACCATTGCGCTGGAAACTGCAGGAGCAAGCTATATCCTGTATGTAGGCGATAAAAATGAGTTGACCTCCAGCTTTTATGTGAGTACGCCTTCCACGGATACGGTGTATGTGGTAAGCAGTTCGGCAATCAACCGCTTCAACTATGCACTGGAAGACCTGGTTGAGGAAGAGGAGGAAAGCAGCGGGGAAGAGAGCAGTACAGAAGATGCTGAGACTGAGGACTCCGAAGCGGAAAACACGGAATCGGATTGATTGAAGAGCCGCACTATCGGCAGGAAGAGCTGGAATTGAAATAAGGGAGTGCACAATTTTTGTGACACTCCCTTAATATAGGTTATTATATGTATACAACACTATAGTTCGCGCAGATAATCTGCATACCAGGAGATGATTTCCACAATTCTGATAAGTTCGCTTTCTTTAGAAACACTTCTCCACAGATCTTTATATTTCATTAACCATTTTTCCAAACGGACTGCGAGAGCAGTCGGATTCTCCGCTCCTTCATAGGCTTTCCGGTCTTTTGCCTGAAGGATGGTAATACCAAGGCTTCCCAACAGCATCTGTCCTTCCGCCATCAGGATGTATGCGTTGATGACCTTCTTGGCTCTGCTGTCTGCGGTCAGCAGAAAATGGTACAGCTTTGCGAGAAGGTGCTGTGTTTCTGTAATGCGCTTTGCGGCTTCCTTCGCTTTCCGGTCTGATAAGACTATGGAAAAGTCTGACTTCTCATGATGTAGCTGTATAGATTCCTTATACTGAACCAATTGCCACCAACCGACACATTCCTGATTGCCAAGATTGCGGAAGCAGTCTACAATGGTGCAGGTACGGTCCCTGTACTGTAAAAGAGAAATACGTCGGTTACATTCTTCCTCGGATATTTTTTCCGGATTCCAGGAGAAAGCCGCACCATAGATATAGCCTATTGTGGAAAACTCCGGATGTCCCACATGTCCCAAGTCTCCCCAATCTGTGTTTAATACACCCTTTACATTGTATTTATGACCGTTTTGGCACATTTTAAAAATGTTTTGATAGGCATCTGAGTGGTTGTTAATCAGATGGTTCCAACCTTGTACACCCGGGCACACATAGATATTTTTTGCACCTGTTTGAGATAGTTTTCGCAGATTATCTTCCTTTACCTCCGGGCTGTATTCCCAGTTTAGCAGGACAGAATCCGTCGGAAGCTCATGGAGGGTATCCGGTTGTTCAACTAAAATATCACCCCAATACATGGGGATTTTCCCACAGGAGATTACAAAATCGCACAGCTTATGTAAAAAATTAATATAAGCACGATGGACACCGTACTTTTCCACCAGGCTTCGGCTTTTCCCTTTTCCCAGATCAAAGGTTTCATCCGCACAGATATTAAAATACCGGGATGAAAAGAGGCCCATGTATTCCCTGATTCGTGAGGTTATCAGTAAATAACTTTCTTCCTGAGACACATCTACAGTATGATGCTGCATGCGGTCGATAAGGGAAAAACCATCCTCGGGATGTACGTCAAGTTCGCACAGATGAGAATAAGTTTTTGTACGCAGCAGTTCATATAGATGACCGAAGGAGGCAAGCGTCGGAACAAGGTCGATATTCAGGCTTTGACAATAGGCATCCAGCTCCATGATTTCCTCTGCGCAAAGCGGTGTGTTGCCGCGCCAAACCTCACTTTCGTTCTGAAAAAGATAGCTGTGTTCAACATTTAGCTGCAGCTGATTGATTTTAT
>JAEDMI010000307.1 GCA_016303085.1 Acetatifactor sp. | reverse complement strand
AATGAAGGAGAATATATATTATGAAACTAGGAATCGTCGGCTTGCCGAATGTAGGCAAAAGTACTCTCTTTAATTCTTTGACAAAGGCCGGTGCAGAGTCGGCAAATTATCCCTTCTGCACCATTGACCCGAATATCGGAATTGTGGCGGTGCCGGATGAGAGACTGAAACTTTTGGGAGATATGTATAAGTCTAAGAAGGTGACTCCGGCGGTGATTGAGTTTGTGGATATAGCCGGATTGGTAAAGGGTGCCTCTAAAGGAGAAGGCCTGGGCAATCAGTTCTTAAGCAACATCCGAGAGGTGGATGCCATTGTACATGTGGTGAGATGCTTTGAGGACACCAATGTGATTCATGTGGACGGCAGTGTAAATCCGTTGAGAGATATTGAGACCATCAATCTGGAACTGATTTTCTCCGATTTGGAAGTACTGGAGAGAAGAATGGCAAAAGTAATTAAGGCTGCCAGAATGGATAAGACCTATGCGAAAGAACAGGCTCTCTTGGAGCGGCTGAAGGCACATCTGGAGTCCGGAAAATCGGCTAAGTCCATGGAGATTACAGATGAAGATGAACTCGCATTGATGAAGGAATATAATCTTCTTACTTATAAACCGGTGATTTACGCGGCAAATGTGTCTGAGGATGATTTGGCTGACGACGGTGCATCCAATTCCATGGTGGAAGAGGTAAGAGAGTTCGCAAAGGAAGAAGGCAGCGAGGTCTTTGTCATCTGTGCACAGATAGAACAGGAGATTTCAGAGCTGGATGATGATGAGAAGGCAATGTTTTTGGAGGATTTGGGATTGTCCGAGTCCGGTTTGGAGAAACTGATTAAAGCCAGTTACCATATCCTTGGCTTGATGAGTTTCCTGACAGCGGGCGAGGATGAAACCAGAGCCTGGACAATCAAAATCGGAACCAAGGCTCCTCAGGCAGCCGGAAAGATTCACTCGGATTTTGAGAGGGGCTTTATCAAGGCGGAGGTAGTAAACTATAAAGACCTGCTGGAACAAGGTTCTCTTGCTGCCGCCCGCGAGAAAGGACTGGTGGGCATCGAAGGCAAGGACTACGTCGTAAAAGACGGCGACGTAATCCTCTTCAGGTTTAACGTGTAGCGAGGAAGGAAACCAAGCGGCTGCGAAGCAGACATTTGGTTTCACCCGAGCGTACAGCGAGAAAATCAGGAGCTGCGAAGCAGCGTTCAGGCGAAGCCTGAGGATTTTCGAGATGAAAGAGGAAGGAAACCAAGCGGCTGCGAAGCAGACATTTGGTTTCACCCGAGCGTACAGCGAGAAAATCAGGAGCTGCGAAGCAGCGTTCAGGCGAAGCATTTTCGAGCTTAGCATCCGTTGCTGCGAGCGCTCAAGCGAAAGCGTGTCGAACGAAGGTACGTGGCATGAAGCGCCCAAAAACTGCATTTTTGAGATGAAAGAGGAAGGAAACCATGAACATAGGCGACATTGCATTTCCCAACCTGGGGATTTATCTGAAGGACGTGCCAAGATCATTCAGCGTGTTTGGCTTTGAAATTGCATTCTACGGATTGATTATCGGTATCGGAGTTATGGCCGGGCTGCTGACCGCGGTGCAGATAGCCAAGAGGACGGGACAGAACCCGGACGATTACTGGGATTTTGCCATATGGGCAGTACTTTTTTCCGTCATCGGTGCAAGACTTTATTATGTGGCATTCTCCTGGGAGGATTATAAGGATAATCTGCTGGATATCTTTAAACTCCGCAGCGGTGGACTTGCAATTTATGGCGGTGTCATTGCAGCGTTTATCACATTGTTTGTCTGGTGCAGGATAAAAAAGAAAAATCCGCTGCTCATCGGCGATACTGCTATGCCGGGACTGATTTTGGGTCAGGCTATAGGAAGATGGGGTAACTTCATGAACAGGGAGGTGTTCGGAGATTACTACAACGGTTTGCTCTCCATGCAGATTCCCATTTCCGACGTCAGGGACAGCAGTGATATCACCGAAAATATCGCATCTCACATTCCTGAAGGTGCCAACTATATCAATGTTCATCCTACCTTCCTTTATGAGAGCCTGTGGAATCTGTTCATTTTTGCTCTGCTTTTGATTTACAGAAAGCACAAGAAGTTTGACGGTGAACTGTGCCTGTTGTATCTGGGCGGATATGGTCTGGGGCGGTTTGTAATAGAAGGAATCCGTACGGATACCCTTCTGATACCGGGGACTGCCCTGCCGGTATCTCAGGTTCTGGCACTTGTGATGGTGATTTTTGCCGTGGTAACGGACATTTTTGTGAGAATCCGGCTGAAAAAGAAGCCGGTTGAAACAGAAAAATAAAAAAATTTTTTTTGAGGCCTGATTTCTGCCGGAGCATAGATATGCCACATGGGAATCAGGCCTCATACTATATCTTGTGCTTTCTGCTCGAAAGTGCCCTGCAAAATGGCTGCAGGGCGCTTTTTTGTGCGCTTTCTTTCAAAAACTTCCACTTGTAAAAATCTTAAGAATAGTTTAAAATCTAGTTAAAAGTGGGATGGATATGGCATCAAATCCCATAAAGTGGGATGAAAAACCACAAAAAGACAGATTTTGATGCCGAATCCGGTGGCAGACCCATTTTTGACTGGTGGTGATTGCGATGTTTATGGGCAGATACAATCATACAATTGATCCGAAAGGCAGGTTGAGTATTCCTTCGAAGTACCGTGAGATTCTGGGTGATGAGTTTGTGGTTTCAAAGGGAATGGATGGCTGCTTATTTGTGTATGCGATTGATGATTGGAAGGTCTTTGAAGCAAAACTGGCATCGCTGCCGCTGATTAATGTAGAAGCAAGACAGTTTGCGAGATATTTCCTCTCGGGAGCACAGTACGTTACGGTG
>JAEDMI010000306.1 GCA_016303085.1 Acetatifactor sp. | reverse complement strand
GAAAATTAAAAAGCATCAGGAATGAAGAGGCAATGTAAAGAGGACAGCTTCACAACAGGAAACTGTCTTCGGGACATTGCCTCTTTTTGTTGATTCTTTATAATTATGGGTTGAAATTTGTCAGTCTATCGGGTATGATAAAATGAAATATCTTTCATACTGTAATACGTCAAAGTTTGAAAGATGAAAGAAAACAGATGACGGAAAGGGTTGAAGTTATGGAATTACATATTACCTGTATTCCCGGAGACGGAATCGGACCGGAAATTGTAGCTGAGGCAAAGAAGGTGCTGGAGAAAACGGCAGCCGTCTATGGGCACAAAATGCTTTTTGAAGATATTCTGATGGGCGGAGCATCCATAGATGTACACGGAGTTCCTCTGACGGAGGAGGCGATAAACAGGGCCAAGGCTGCAGATGCGGTACTGATGGGCTCCATCGGCGGTAATACCACTACTTCCCCCTGGTACAAACTGCCTCCCAATCTTCGTCCCGAGGCAGGTCTGCTGGCGCTGAGAAAAGCGCTGAACTTGTTTGCAAATCTGCGTCCCGCAGTTCTTTACGATGAGCTTGCCGGAGCATGTCCTCTGAAGGAGGAAATCAGCAAAGCAGGATTTGATATGATGATTATGAGGGAACTGACAGGAGGGCTTTACTTCGGCGAGAGAAAAACAGTGGAAGAAAACGGCGTCCTGAAAGCCATTGACACCCTGACCTATGACGAGAACGAAATCAGAAGAATTGCCGTAAAGGGATTTGACATTGCCATGAAACGTCGCAGAAAAGTGACCAGTGTTGATAAGGCAAATGTGTTGGATTCTTCCAGACTTTGGAGAAAAGTGGTGGAAGAAGTGGCGGTGGATTATCCCGAGGTTACGCTGGAGCATATGTTGGTTGACAACTGTGCCATGCAGCTGGTGAAGGACCCGGCTCAATTCGACGTCATTCTGACGGAGAATATGTTCGGCGATATTCTTTCGGACGAGGCCAGTATGGTAACGGGTTCCATCGGTATGTTGGCAAGTGCGAGCTTAAACGACAGCAAATTCGGACTGTATGAGCCAAGCCATGGTTCTGCGCCGGACATTGCCGGACAGGACATCGCTAATCCCATTGCCACTGTGCTGAGCGCTGCCATGATGCTACGCTACAGCTTTGATCTGGACAGGGAAGCGGATGCCATTGAAAATGCGGTAAAACAGGTTTTGCAGGACGGATACCGTACCGCAGATATCATGTCTGAGGGCTGTACAAAGGTGGGCTGCTCTAAAATGGGAGATTTGCTTGCGGAGAGAATAATGTAAGAAAATCTAAATTTTATAAAATAAATTTGTCGTATGAAGCGACATATGGGAGGAAAAAGGATGACAAGTGATAATGCAAGGTCCGGTATGCAGCAGGCACCGGCAAGAAGTCTGTTTAATGCGCTGGGATTTACGGCGGAGGAGATGAAAAAGCCCATGGTGGCTATTGTCAGCTCTTACAACGAAATTGTGCCGGGCCATATGAATATTGATAAGATTGTGGATGCGGTAAAGCTGGGGGTAGCTGAAGCCGGCGGTGTGCCGGTGGTTTTCCCCGCCATTGCCGTATGTGACGGAATTGCCATGGGCCATGTTGGAATGAAGTATTCCCTGGTGACCCGGGATTTGATTGCCGATTCCACAGAATGTATGGCTATTGCCCATCAGTTTGATGCCCTTGTGATGGTCCCGAATTGTGACAAAAACGTACCGGGCCTGCTGATGGCAGCGGCAAGGCTGAATCTTCCCACTGTATTTGTCTCCGGCGGTCCCATGCTGGCAGGTCATGTGAAGGGAAAGAAGAGAAGCCTTTCCTCCATGTTTGAAGCCGTAGGCTCCTATGCGGCGGGAACCATGACTGAGGAGGATGTGACGGAATTTGAAAACAAGGTATGTCCCACCTGCGGTTCATGTTCCGGTATGTATACCGCAAACTCCATGAACTGTCTGACGGAAGCTCTGGGAATGGGACTTCGAGGCAACGGTACCATCCCTGCGGTTTATTCCGAAAGAATTAAGCTGGCAAAGCATGCAGGCATGGCCGTCATGGAGATGGTGAGAAAGAACATCAGGGCAAGAGACATTATCACAAAGGAAGCTATCATGAACGCACTGACTGTGGATATGGCGCTGGGCTGTTCTACAAACTCCATGCTGCATCTGCCTGCCATTGCTCATGAAATCGGCTTTGATTTTGACATCAGTTTTGCAAACCCTATCA
Organism: Acetatifactor sp.; assembly: GCA_016303085.1. Classification (GTDB taxonomy): domain Bacteria; phylum Bacillota; class Clostridia; order Lachnospirales; family Lachnospiraceae; genus Acetatifactor. The sequence continues at coordinate 626 of JAEDMI010000306.1, read as the reverse complement.
GCGAAAAGACACCGAATCTGTGTCATCTGGCACCAGCAGGTCCTACTTACATGGAGGACCTGAACGAAGCCGGCGGTGTTTATGCGGTGATGAAGGAACTGGCAGATATCGGACTTCTCAATACAGAATGTATGACCGTAACCGGAAAGACCATCGGGGAAAATATTGCAAATGCGGTGAACTTAAATCCCGAGGTAATCAGAACGGTGGATAACCCTTACAGCAAGACAGGCGGTCTGGCTGTGCTGAAGGGAAATCTTGCGCCTGACGGTTCTGTGGTAAAACGTTCTGCAGTTGTTGCCGAAATGATGGTACATGAGGGTCCCGCCAGAGTCTTTGACTGTGAGGAGGATGCCATTGCTGCCATCAAGGGTGGTAAGATAGTTGCAGGTGATGTAGTTGTTATCCGCTATGAAGGTCCGAAGGGAGGACCCGGTATGAGAGAGATGCTGAATCCCACTTCTGCAATCGCAGGTATGGGTCTTGGCTCCAGTGTGGCACTGATTACTGACGGACGATTTTCGGGAGCATCCAGAGGTGCGTCAATCGGTCATGTATCTCCTGAGGCGGCAGTGGGAGGTCCCATAGCCCTTGTGGAAGAAGGAGATATCATCAGTATTGACATT
>JAEDMI010000305.1 GCA_016303085.1 Acetatifactor sp. | reverse complement strand
ACGGGAGCGGTGTTTTCATCAGGAACCAAGCGTGCTTTGTTTCTGGGGTCCTTCTTGTAACCGTAAGGCGGGCAGGCGCAATACTGACCGTCCGCCCGTTTGCTCCGAAGAACATCCTTGACCTTGCGGGAACCGTCCCGGAGATAGACCTCATTCATGGCAAACTGAAACGGGGCCATGATGTTCTCAATCTCCGAATCAAAGTTGTCCGCAATGGCAATATAGTGGATGCCGTGCTCAGGAAAGAACTGCTCAGAATAGTAGCTGGCTTCCCGCATATCGCGCCCCAATCGGGACAGGTCCTTGGTGATGACGATGTTGGCTTTACCTTCTTCCAACTGCTGAATCATTGCCTGAAATTCAGGACGATTAAAGTTGCCGCCGGACCACCCGTCATCCACGAATTCGCGGACAATGGTGATGTTGTGCTGCTTACAATAGTTCTGGACAATCATCCGCTGGTTGGCGATGCTGGACGATTCCCCGATTTTTCCCTCCTCCTCGATGGAAAGCCGCAGATAGGAAAATGCGAGCTTTAAATTCATATTCTCAGACTCCTCCTGGAGTCTACTCATACTGATATTATACTCCATGACTGCCTCGAGGGTCAACAGACTCCGTGCTCTCCATCTTCTGGGCAATGAGGTCACAGAGCAGCTTGCGCCGCGTGACCGGATGCTCAGAATGGAAGTGGCGGGAAATCACATACGTTGCAGCCCCGATGGTAATGTTGTTTTCCTCCATACGATTCTCGAAACCTCCTTGCTGGGTAGTCTGCCCAGCAGAAAGGTCCGTATGCTTATTCAAGCGGCCGGCACAGGGGATGCAGAAGACGTTTGGAATTCAGCGCTGTTGAGAGTGCTGTTCAGAAGCATAAGCATCCCCCCTTTCATAAAACGTGCATGTGGATACTTGCGAAAAAATAGCCCCATGCTGACCGCGAAGTTTTTCTCCATCAATAACGATTAAAACGCAAGCAGCCCTCCATTCCCCCTTTTCAGGGAAATAAAGGACCGCTCTGTTCGTGTTAATTGTATTCGTCGAATTATACTTCATATTTTCAAGGGAATTCTACCACTTTTCCGGCTTAACGTCAAATTATAAAGCACCTAATTGAATTTTAAGCCCCAAAAGCGGGTTACGGGTTGTTTTTATACCATATCCAGCAGAAGTGTCAATACGAAAGGTCATTTGAACCATATTTGATTCAGTATGGAAGAGCAACAAGGCGAAATGAGAAGGAAGTGCCGCAGGATGAAAGTTCTGCGGCACTCCCTTTGATTCATATTTCGTGGTCAATCAACCACTGGAGGATTTCTTCATAGCCACATTCATCAGCGGCAACAGAAAGAATCAGGTCAGATAGTTCCTTCTGTTCATAGTTCAGCTCCACACCGTTCAAGGCAAGGAATACCAGCATGGCGTGAGCACCGATGCGCTTGTTGCCATCAACGAACGGATGATTCTTCACCAACCCAAAAGCCAGCCGGGCGGCTTTTTGCTGGAGAGAGGGGTAGGCGTCTGTTCCACCGAAGCTTTGAAATGGAGCGGATAATGCGGATTGCAGCAGTCCCTCATCTCTCAAGCCTTGGGAACCACCCGTCTGTGCACATAATTGCTCATGCAAAAGAAGAATTTGGCGGGTAGACAGCGTTTTCATTTTGCCAATTCCTCATATGCCTCACGATTCTTTGCGATGAGTCTCTCGGAGATTTTCAAAACATCCTCGTCAGGAGCAGCCTGTACCGCTTCCGCCTGATGAAATTCGATGACCAGATATCTGGGAACATTGTTCTTCAGAATCACAACAGAGCCATTCTTGTCCACCATTCTGGCAACTTGTGAAAAGTTTCGATTCGCTTCTGTGATGGATATTAAGTTGTCGGTGTTTACCATCATATGACTCACTCCCTTCTGCTTTATTATACGCCAGAAGTAGGAGAAATACAACCTATTTTTAATTTGGCTGCAAAACCGAACTTGGCAAAGACGCTTTACTGGTCGGAAACGTATTCCAGAATATCATTGATATCGCATTCCAATAGGGCGCAGATTTTGTCAATAACCTCAAGGGAAACATTCTCATTTTTCCCCATCTTTGCCATGGTACTGGATGAAATGCCGATTGCTTTCGTAAGTTCGCTTTTGGTCATATTCTTATCAATCAGTAATTTCCAAAGCTTATTGTAGCTAAAAGGCATAACAACCCCTCCTGTTCTTGATGGTCCTATTATAAAGTAAGTCTTTTCATTTGACAAGATTTCTTTGACTTCTCAAAGATTTTCTTTAAAGTTACTTGACCAGGCTCTTTCTATATGGTATAATATCTTTAGAAAATCAAAGATATTATACCATATAGAAAGCATTGGAAAGTAAGAATGAGCAAGAAGAGAAGAAAAAACGATAGAGAGACTTTTAAGACATACAACCCGACGAATCTTTTGATGTACCTCCGGGTCTATTATGGACTCACACAAACTGCTTTGGCAAATGCCACGGGATTAACCGTCAATGATATTAGCCGTTTTGAACGGGAGCCTCGTCTAAATATGTGGTTTGGAAAACTGAAGGTTCTTGCGGATTATTTTGGGATTTCATGTGATGCCCTGTACCATAATGATTTCGCTGCAATCGGGCCGTTGCTCCATCAGCCAGCAGGAAAAGAGCGCACTTGGCCGGAGCGGATTCGCGTACATAAGGAGTTCTGCGACCGCATCGGTGAATTGGGAGAGGCGTGGGTCACCCAGCAGGAGAGAAAGCGTTTGCACGGAACCATTTACGAGAATGCAGTCAATCCCAATTATGCAGACGATGGAAAGGCTCATTTCGACCTGATGACCTTTGACCCCTCTACAGGCGAAAGCATCATCGTAGAGGTCAAAAC
>JAEDMI010000304.1 GCA_016303085.1 Acetatifactor sp. | reverse complement strand
ACGGCACCGCCGACATGATCATCATGGGCACCATGCCGGAGTCGCCATAAATATTTGCTGCGAGTGCAATGCCCAGTACCGCCGCACTGGACCGGGCGGAAGCCTGGGCAAAAGCACCCACCTGGCCCTTGTCCTTCATCATTCCCCATGAGACGGCCCAAATACCCAGAAACATCACCGTGGTGCCCAGAAAACAGAACAGGCAAAAGCCTGGGTCAAATTCGCCGTAAAAGTCCATTCCCGCGATGGAGCGGAACAGGCTGACAGGCAGAGCGCACCGAAACACGTATTCGTTGGCTGTCCTGTTGAAAGGTTCATTCAGAAAATGCACCCGCTGCAGGAAGAAGCCCAGCGCGATCACCAGAAACACGGGGATGGTGGCATTCAGGGCAAAGGAAAAATTCTCCATTTGCAAAAAAAATCTCCTTCCTGTTAAAGTTCTTCGGGAAACAGTGGATAGTCCCGCACAAAGGAGATGAACGCCTCTACGCTTTTAGGGGTATATTTCCCCTTGCGCCAGATAAGGCCCACCTTCTGCTCGATCTGCGGTTCGATGGGCACACCCACGATGTCCGGGTGATCCTGCAAAAGGGAAGCAAAGAAAAAGCTGACACAGGTGTTGTTGTGGATCATGCTCTTCATGGTGTAGATCTGGCTGGTATAAATCAGAATATTGGGAACAACACCGATTCTGTCAAAGCGGCTTCCGATGGAGTGGTTTTGAACGGAGTCCGTGTTGTACATGACGAGAGGCTGGGAGGCCAGCTCCTCCAGCGTCACCGACTCCCGCTGTGCCAGCGGGTGGGCCGGATCTACCGCCGCAACATAGTGATCCCGCCCGATGCGCACCGAGTGGAATTTATCGGGATCGTCCAGACTGAGGTTCACCAGGGCCACATCCAGTTCTTCCTCCTGAACCAGCGCTGCCGCCCGGGCGGAGCCGTACTCATAAAAGGTCAGTTGGATATCAGGGTACTTATCGCCAAAATCATGCAGAAGATCCGGGAAAAAGGTGGTTCCCCACAGGGGCGGAATACCGACCCGAACGGGCTGCCGGGAGCTGCCCAGGTCGTGCAGCTGCATCTTCGCGGTCTCCACCTCCCGAAGGAGCCGCTCTGCCCGCTCGTAAAAGCGCTCGCCGTCCTCGCTCAGGGACAGCTTGCTGCGGGTATGGGAGAAAAGCGTGACGGAAAATTCCTTTTCCAATTCCCGAATGGCCCCGGAAATGGCAGGCTGGGTCACGAACAATTTCTTCGCGGCTTTGGTAATGCTGCCGCACTCCACTGCCGTGCAGAAATACTCCAGCTGGTTGAAATTCATGGCTTTTCTCCCTTTTGCGCAAATCTATACTTGTATTCTATCATAATGCACAAAATAAGTAAATCATTTTGACAACATAAGGAAAACTGATAATACAAGTCATTCCCTCCATACGGAAAGGAGCACGGAAAAGCGCCATAGTAATTCCACGGCAGCATAACAAGACCTCAGAAAACGGCCTCCGGTAACCATACTGGCTGCCGGAGGTGCTAATAAGCAGAACCATATATTTGAAGAAAAAAGCGTATATCTATCGACTAATGCCCCCTTCCATGATATAATACGGGAAAATTTTCATGGAAGGGGGCGTCTTGTGTGCCTGAACCGGTGAAAAAGGTGCCATGTTGTTTGGGCTTGCTCGCCCATGTGTGAGCCAATAGAGGAGAACCACATTTTAACAGCCCTGAGAAGTTTGAATTTCTTAGGGCTTTTTGCTTTTTATTGTATATTATGCCTTCAATTTGTGCTTTGCGGTACAATCGACATTCCAATCATCCTCCGATACAATGACAGCACCAAAGTAAAGGAGAACTGACCATGAACATCCAATATATCCGCGCGGGAGATTACTATATCCCAGACCTGTCATTGCCAGAGGAAAAGCGTCCCATCGGCAAGTGGGGACGAATGCACCGGGACTATCTGAGGGAGCACAATCCGATTCAGTACAACTGCTTGCTTTTGTCAGGCGAACTGTGGACATACCTTGCTGATCTGAATGAGCAGGCACAGGACAGGCTGGAGCGGATGATTGACCAGATGAAAGCAGCCGAGGGAATTACGGAATCCATGAAAGCCAGTGACCCAATGGTATGGGTGCAGCGCATGAATAATATCCGTTTCTGGGCCGAGGAGATCATCCGAGAGGAGATGATCAATGTATGAACATGGAAGAATACTTCCGTGCACTGGAAACCTATGTTGCGTCCCGCAAACTGAATCTTGGTGATGGTGGTGCTGTCCTGTCGTTGCTCTACGAGGCTTACGGAGATGTCAACCGTATCTATGATGATCAAATCAAGGCTGATTTTGCAGAACTGTATCAGGCATTGAACGGAATGCCGCTACAGGAAATGGATTGGATTGTCAATCCCGTCTGCGCCCTCTGCCGGGATCATGAACGGAATGGTTTTATTCATGGCGTGCAGGTTGGTATCCGATTGGCACAGGAAGTACAAAGTACAGAATAGCCCATATACTACGCCTGGACTCCAATACAGAGCTGAGGCGTATCTTCAATGTAAATAGCAACCTAACAACAATGCCATGCGCTCGGGACGCATGGCATTTCATTAAGTCCAAGTTTTTAAACTAACATGAAAAAGATTGATGATGCAATTATGTGATGACATCACGGAGAGGAACTGATCTTTTGGATATATTACAACCATAGATCATACCAAGGAGGTATTCGATATGAGACTCAAAGATAAAGTTGCCATTATTACCGGTGGAAGTCGAGGAATCGGATTTGCTACTGCTGACAAATTTTTGAAGGAGGGTGCTACTGTCATTCTGACCGCAAGCTCGCAAGGTTCTGCTGACAAAGCGGTTGCGCAGCTGAAAGAAA
>JAEDMI010000029.1 GCA_016303085.1 Acetatifactor sp. | reverse complement strand
AAACAAGCAGAAAAACCGTCAAAAGTAATGCACCCAAAACAAGCGGAAAAACCAGCGCCGCCTCCACCGTAAAATATGCGTTTTTCTTCATCTCACCAAACGCCCCTCCTCTCGCATAGTGCAATCACCCATCCCACCGCCAAAAAGGGCACAAACGGAATTTTTGTATTCCGCTTGACTTTTCTGAGCATCAAAAGAGTTCCGGAAATCAAAGCAGCGGAAATCAATCCACCAAGGCAAATATACAGACAGCTCTGATAACCCTCCACGAGCCCCAGTACAATCAGAATTATTCCGTCTGCGCACCCTGCTTTCTCGGTGGCTTTCGCCAGTATCAGAAGTACAACGCCGGGTAATAACGCTTTACATATTCCCGGCACATCTGCCTCCCCTCCGATTCCCCGATATACCAAAACCACTCCCGCCAATACCGCACCTGCACACAACAATAAGATAGGTACTCTCTTTCTTTTGATGTCACACACACTCATTACCGTCAGCCAAACAGCTGTTATCAGTTCTCTCCACATTCTATTCTCTCCTTTATCCTCCTCCGCAACGGCTGCAATACGGATATCCCTTTGCTTCCTCCGATGTCAGAGTTCGTACGGTTCTCTTCAGGCCGGGACAATCCTCCCGATAATGAAAGCACTGTCCTTCCATTGTCACATACAGGCTCTCCGGGCATTGCCCTGCTGTACATTTCTCACAGGGAACATACTTGCTGCCCCATTGATTTCTCTCTATTTCCAGTCCGTCTCGGGGAACTCTCCGTATCGATAAAAGCAAATGAGTACACTCCCTGTCCTTGTGGTAAACCCGTCCGTTTTCCGCCACATAGACCAGCTCCGTTTCTTCCCCATGCTCCGGTATTTCATAGCCGTTCCATAGATGAACGGAATAGCGGTTAGCCATGCGAAAGCCTCGAAATCCCACAAGAGACAACAGAGGACCTGTGGAATATGTAAGCTTGATGTCCAGCCGGTCATTCTCTGACATTTCGCTTTCCCAAAACTGCAATCCTGTGCTTCCCCTGACAAGAGGTGAATTGTCAAGGTATTCTTCTCCCACATAGTCCGTCACCCTGTCTCTCAGATAAACTGCAGAAATCAGGGAAGCTGCTTCGTTGTCGCTGAACCCACACTCATACAGGGCAAGTCTGCTGCCGGTATCCCACAGTGCCAACTGCAAATGATTGTGCAGTCGAATCATCTCGATGGCACAGCCCAGATTCATCAGAAAGATGAGACAAAGCGGCAACACTATCGCCGCTTCCACCGTCATTCCGCCATGCACAGCCGATGAAAAGGGGATAAACGGTGAAAGCCTCTCTACGGCTCGGCTCACATAATTTGTGAATTTTTCTTGATATGTCGGAGAAGGTTTTTGCCATATTTTTATCTGTTTCTTTCTGCCTCCCCATAAAGAAGCCATCACCATCCACCCCCTTTTGCGCTAATAAGTTCTTTCTCTCTCTATTACAAATTTGTACCCGAAGGAACTGCTGATACCCACCGATACTTCCAATCCGTCATAACAGGCATCCAAACGAAAATTCCTGTTTTCGTCAGTCAGCCTGATGTCGGCTTCCACCATGTCCATAGCACGCGCCGTTAATAGATCCAAATTTGTCAGCATCATAAAGATTCGCAGGTAGTCCTTGTATGCAAGCCCACTATTCTCCTGCCCATTATCCTGCAGTTCCCCTGTCAATGCGGATTCCAGGCTGTAATGCCAGCTGTCTTTATCCTTCATAAGAGGTATCTTCCCGCCGGAAAACAGAGACTTTACATCATAAATACTTTCCGCATACGCCCATCCCAGCAGGATAGCCGCCTCCACCAACGGTATCAGCTCCGGAAGTGCAAATGCTCCGCATACAAGGGTTGCTGCCCCCTGAATTTCCAGTCTCTTTTCTTTGTCAGCCAGAAGATATGCAGCATTAGCTGCCTCCCTCAAAATACTAATCCGGTTGGCTATGCTTCTCAGATTATCGATATCGCTGTCTTTCCCCACTATCAGATACTCAATCTGATACTGTAGTGCATCCTCTTCCTGAATATCTCCAAAAAAATCCATATAGCGCAGCAAATACTCCTGAAACAGAAATCGGCTCAGCAAATCGTTGCAATCCGGCAGTGCCATATTGCCATGATTGATAGTTCCCTGCTTCATGCGGTTTTGTATCAGCCCTTCGGTATTAATGACATTTTCCGAAAGTTCCTCATCCGTCACCAGGCTTAAGATTCCCAGATGGCGTTTCTCCTCAAGCTGCAATGTGGGATTCTCAATTTGCACATATGTACTTTCATCATCTGAAATTTGTATTTCTGTTCCATTGAACTCCTCAATTTTTTCATCAATTTCCCGCTTCTCTTCCTCGGGAACCGATGCTTCCAGCCCATTGACCTCAATTATCTGCATCCACTCCTCCAGTTCCTCCAGCAAATGCAGTCCCACATCATCCTTAACTGCCTCTATGGCCCTATCTCTGAATACAGCTCCCTCTCCGTCCGTTAAAATTGACACTCCCGTCAGTTCTGCATCATCCGCATGCAGACCGAAAAAGTCGCGATACAGATAATCTGCCAGGAACACATCATGAATGCTCAGATTTGTTTTGATATATTCCATCAGATGCGCCTCTGTATTTTTTCTTCCACTCACCGGCGTGCCGTAGGAGGAATCAATGGCAAACAGATTATATTGCTCCAAAAGCTCCCTGTGGTATTCTGCCATAATACTCTGCAGACCGGCTTCCGTGGCACACACTGCCTCTAATCCCGCGCCGTTTCTCCTTGCCCCGTCAATTAATACCAGATACAGTGACAGAATCAATGTCAGGCAGAGAGTAAGATATACCGTCAGATATGCATCTCTGCCTTTCATCATATTTTCCCTGTCTGACTGGTAATTTTGTCAAAAAGGTTGTTTACAATTTTTGTAATCTGGTCCTTAAACAAAATTACCAGACCAACCAGAACTACAATAATTAAAATAACCTCTACCGTTCCCATTCCGTCCTCTTCCTTTATAAACTGTCTGAATGTCTTTATTTTTTCTTTTTTCATACCTCTTCTTCCTTTCTTTTTACATTGCCCCGAAGGCAGGAACCATTATCATAACCATCACCACCGCAAGCATCAACACCATGGGCACCAATAGTTTCGTACCCGCCTCTTCTCCCAGTCTTCTCACCTGAAGAAGGCTCTCGGCGGAAGATTTTTCCGCTTCTTCCCGAAGTCGTTCCAAAAGTGTACTGTTTCCTCTCTTCAGGTTTTGCCCAAGCAAAGTCCCCAGCCTTATGTATTCCCGCAAACCGGCCCTCTTACCGAAATGCTCATAAGCAGCGCCCTCCGATATACCGCCCTGAAGTTCTCGGCAGGTGTAGAGTACTTCCTCGTACCCCGGCCGTACCCGTTTTCTTTTCTGCCTGCTATTCTCATAATCTCCGGCTATTTTTTTGAAAGTCCCCCGTATTGTCATCCCTGCTCCCACATAGAGTAAAAGCTTGTGAACCAGCTCAGGGTACTCCTGTTGCAGGCGTTTGCGCCGTTTTTCCAGTTCTTCATGTATATCTTTGTCGGCAGACAGGTAAAGAAGTGCCGCCACAGCAGGAGTGACTGCCCAAATCAGAATACTAAAGTCCTTTGCCTGACAGCTCCACTCAATCCTTCTGCCCTTCCATTCCTCCGGCAGAATCCAGGTTTCCTCCCCACGGCTCTCCTCTTCCGTCTTCAACAGATAATTCATCATTTCCAGATAGGCTTGCTCCTCCTCCGACAGTAGCAGCGGCACCGCCACCACCGGTATTCTTTCCGTTCTTTCAAAGTCCCCATAAGACAACGTCACCGTCAGTTCCAGAGAGATATTCTGCCCGATTTCCCCAATCCTTCCCTGTCTGTCGATTATTTCTTCCCTGCTGCTCTCCCAATTCACCTCAAAAGGAAAGTCCTCATATGTTTCCTCCAGCTTCAGGTCTTTGGATATATGTCCGAAATCCTCATTTCCGTTGAGAATATAGCTCCCCAAATTTTCCAAAAAATCGTCAGACAGCTGTTTTGCCTCGCTCTGTGTCAGTTCTCTCGGATATACCTCAATCAAAAAGCTCCTTTTCCTTTCTCCATCATCTGCTTCCAACAGCAGTTCCTGTTCACCGCTTATATAATCTCCCCTGTAAACCACCCTTTCCCCGTTCAAAACAGAACTTTTTCCCGTACTTATCCTCACAGCCAGTCCCAGAAACGCTCCTGACAAAAGTACAGTCAAAAACAGGGTAAGCTTCTTCACATAATACTCTGTTTCGATATACTCTACTCTCTCTCCCGGATGAAGCTGGGCAAGGTCTGTCTCCACCTGCCTCTTACCAAGCAACGGAATACCCAACATACAGATTTTTTTGTAGAGGAGTATTGCCAGCTTTTTCATTTTCCGCCTCCTTCCTATATCAGTGCAGCCCACATACGTTTCATTACCGCCTCCCCTGCCAGATATGCTCCCAGGTAAACAACAAGACACCCTGTCATGACCAGCACTCCGAAGATATTGTGATAAAGGATGTCAAAATATCCCGGATTAGCAAGCTCAATATAGACCAAAATAGCAAAGGGCATCAGTTTCATAATTGTCAGCTCCATTTTCTTTCCCCCGAGAAGCGCATTCATCTCCTTCCGTATCTCTATCTTCCTTCCTATCAGTTCGGATGAGCTGCTGATAATTTCCGCCAGATTTCCACCGCTTCGTTTCGCAATGGAAAACACTTCCCCAAACTGAACAATTTCTTCACATCCGCTTCTCTCCCCCAAATCCGTCAGCAGTTCTTCCAGAGATATGTTGATATGCAACCCTCGCCGTATCAGTTTAAGCTCCGTACATATCAGGGATTCCCTGCCAAACATCAGCGCCATATCCTGTTCACACTCCAAAAAAGCATTTTCCACGGAATACCCGGCCTGAAGAGAAGACGATACTGACAGAATACATTCTCTGAACTGCCCCACAAGTTCCTCCTTCTCCCTCCTGCTTTTTTCACTGCGCATCCTGAAGTAGAAAAACACCCCCGTGAAGGAAAGAGGAACCACGGCCCAGATGCTTCGATAGAAGAAATATGTAAAAAACACTGTAACCGCCCCGGACAAAACTATTGCTGCAGCCCGCTCTCCCCTTTTCCACCGATAGCTATGATAATCCTGCCGCTTTAAGTTTGCTTTCCCTGAGCAGGCTTCCTTTTTTCCCGAGCCTCCCGATGATACAACCGTCACTGTCCTCCCCCGCCTCCTCAAATTCATACAATGGATTCAGCTTGATTTCATTATTTTCACAGCCGATAATCTCTGTAATTTCCAGAACTCTTCTGGATCGGTCCCTGAGTCTTCCCAAATGCACTACGATGTCAATTCCCGATGCAATCTGCTGCCGCACCGCTGCCAAGGGTAAATCCATCCCCATAAGCACCATGTTCTCCAATCTGGACAACATATCCTTCCCACTGTTTGCATGCCCTGTAGACATGCTTCCGTCATGTCCCGTATTCATACATTGCAGCATATCGACAGCCTCCGCTCCGCGGACCTCACCCACAATGATACGCGTGGGTCTCATTCTGAGAGAGGAGCGGATTAATTCCCGAATTGTAATTTCCCTGCACCCTTCTACGTTGCTGTTTCTGGTTTCCAGCCGAACCAGATTAGGCAGGCTTCTGAGCTGCAGCTCCGCACTGTCCTCTATGGTAATTACCCTCTCCTCCGGGGGTATGAACTGAGACAGTACATTCAGAAAAGTGGTTTTCCCGCTCCCTGTTCCCCCGCTGATAAAAATGTTGTAGCCTGCCTTTACCAACTTTTCCAGAAATTCTGCGGCCTCAGCGGAAATGGAATGCTTTCTGATCAGCCACTCCATAGTGACAGGTTTATCCGGAAATCGTCTGATAGTCACAATAGGTCCGTTGAGCGCAATGGGATTCATCACGATATTCACCCTGGAGCCGTCGGAAAGCCTTGCATCCACAATGGGAGACGCCTCGTTTACCACTCTGTTACAGCCCGCCACAATCTTTTGTATCACATCCTGCAACTTTTCCGGAGAGTCAAATCCCATGTCAAGTTCCTGTAGCCTGCCGTCCCGCTCCACAAAAATATGGTCTGTCCCGTTAATCATTATTTCCGTCACGGAACTGTCTTCCACAAAAATTTGCAGGATATCCAGTCGTCTCAGCGAGTCAAACAATTCTTTTCTCAGGCGTCGTCTGAGTTCTACGGGGCAGGTCACAAGACTTTCCTCACCCAGAAGCACTTCGTCTATAGCCTCCTCCACCTCCCCGTCGGACAAATCCTTCAGATAGTCCATTCTTTCCTGCACCTTCTTGCGCAGTTCCCTCTTCAATTCCGCATATTCCATCTTTCACGCTACACCCCTTTCAGCAAGTTCTTTGCCAATGACGCCAGCTCCCCTCTGGTCAACTGCTCCAATTCTGCAGGAAGCCTTTGTATATGAGGTATTCTCAGCCGCTCAGTCTTTACCAGAACATCCTCATACTCATACAGCGACAGCAGCTGTTCGTACCGGAGCAACTTACTCTCGGCAATACGTTCCTCCTGTGTCACGGTAAAGATTTTTTTACACATACGGAGAATGTCAAAGAGTCCCTGCATACTTTCCGACAGATCCAAAACCACATATTCGTATTCCCCCAACTCCTCTATTTTCTGAAGCAGACTCATCCATTCGTCAGCTGTCACGGTCAGGAGGTTCTGTCCCGATTTCATTGGTGGAATATAGTCCAGATTTCCCACCTTTTTCATCATGGTCTGCATCCGCAGTCTGAACTTTTCTTTTTCCGCGTTCAAAAAATAGAGCAAGTCAGCCATATCCAGGGTCTGCATATCGGGAAGCAGTTCCGGGATTCCCACATAGTGTTCAAAATTCAGATAAAGCGTGGGGTGTTCTCCCGCCAGAATCTGGCTCATTGTGAGGGCCAGAGAGGTCTGCATACTCCTGTGTACCGGAGAATAGTTCCCGATAAATGTGGTATTACAGTTTCTCTTTATCCTAGGCAGCCGGGTGTCAGCCACCTCCATATATACCCGAAGCAGACATTGCAACACCTCTTCCGCCTTCTGATACTTGTCCACATATGGAATATTCGCCCACCTCATGACTCCGCTCTCATTCAAAACCACAATACGCAACGGTTGAAGCGACTGTAATGCCTCACAGTAGGCAGTCTCGGATACCACCAGCATCTCAAAGGGCTCCTTTTCCGCCCTAAGCAGTTCCTCCACCTCTGTATAGGTATGTATTTTCCACGGTAAATTCTTATGTTTTTTCAAAAATTCCGTCAAAAGTTGCGCATACTCTTCCTCTGTATCGCACAAAGCCAGTATTTTTTCCCCATCTTTCAATAGACACCTCCCAGAAGGAGCAACACTCCGAGAAGAGCAGGTCCGGAGAGCCGAACCGTGGCTGTCTCCTTCAAACGCTTTTTCATACATAATCTAAAAATTGAAAACATTGCCGCAATCAGCATAGAAACAAATGAAAAATAAAAGATTTTTTCGAAGGGCAGATACCCTGCCGTCACACCAAATAATTTTACATCTCCGGCTCCCAACGCACCAATTCTGAAGAAGGGGTACAGAAAAGCCCCCATCAGGAGCACAGCTCCCACATAGGCACAAAGCCCGCCTATTCCCTCCTTCTGCCAGCGTATCAGAACCCCCACAGCGGTCATGACTGCAATAAGCTTGTTTGGAATTTTACTCTTGCAATAATCGAAACCGCAGGCAGTCGCTAAAAACGCGCATAAAACCGCCAACGCATCATCTCCTTTTTTCTTTTTGTACCTGAAAGTTCGAGGCGATATCTACCTCATAGATAAATCGAGTAATTACTGAGCAACCCAACTGAAAGGTTGTAAACGCATTATAACCGATAGATTTTTCATTTGCAAGATAGAAAGTATAAAAATATCATTTTTGTCAATAATCTACAAAATTTTATAAAACCCTATACCGTAAAGGGCCGCAACACCAGGAATTCCAAGAATTCCGGATGTCAAAACCGTGCAAATATTGATGCCTACTCCCGGGTCAATTCCTCTTCCCTCCAGAACAACATTGATGAAATAAATTGCGATTACTCCGAGTATGCTTCGCATCAGTAAATTTAAAATCCATTCCTTCTTCATAATCTATTCCGTCCCTTTTTTTTACTCTATGTGCAGTCTTTTTAAAATATACCGGTATATTTTTCTCCTGCACGGCTATACTTTTAACAACAAATCGGAAAGGAAATGTTTACCATGAAAGTCTACTTCAGCCAAAAATCAGATACACTCTGCCCTGTAGAGGAGGATTTTTCGGCACCGTCTTTGCAGGAATCCATAAAAGAAACCCGCAGAGCGCTGGATATCGCCTATGCGGGCTTTGATAATGCCGTGGAATTCGATTTAATTGACAGCTACATTTATGAAATTAATGCCCTGCAGAGGAGATACAAACATCTCACCGAGCTTGCGGCTTCGGAGGGTACTTCCGGGCAGGAGAATTTATGCGAACATTCCCCGATTCGCACCCTGATCAGCCATGTTTTCGGTTAAGGTATTCCTGCCGTAGGTCAGACCTGCGTACACAGTCTGGGAATTGTTCATAACCGGTCCTGCACTGTTCTGCCCCGCAATCTGCCGATAGGCATCCCGCAGAGGTCTGATTATCCGCTCTGCCTCATGTAACGGCTCTTCACTTTTCCTGAGTTCGGCAGCCGCAAGTCTCCTGACACAGAATCCGCAAAGGCTGAGCAGTGCGGGTGCAGGTTCGTATTCCAGATTCAGGGAATTCATTAATTCTCCAAGGCATCCCCGGGCCTTGCGGATTGCCTCCCGGAATCCATTCTCGTTTCTCTCTTCCAGTGCATCACATCCATCCCGCAAATAGCAAAGAAGCATCTCATACAGGATGACCACCAACTCCGTAGAGTTGGCTTGAGATATTCTCAAAGTAAATTCCTGTTTTTGTTCCCGTGTCATTTCATGCCTCATTTCTGCACATAACTTCAACTTGTTTGTCTGAAGAACAGGCCGAACTGTTACTTTCTTACTGCAACAGCTGTAATACCTGAGAAGGTCTTTCGTTTGCCTGAGCCAGCATGGAAGTGCCTGCCTGCGTCAAAACCTGGTTTGTTGTATAATTTGTCATTTCCTCCGCCATATCCACATCCATAATTCTGGAATAAGCGGCTGTCATATTCTCTGATGTAATGTCCAGACTGTTCACCGTAGACTCCAAGCGGTTCTGATAAGCGCCCAGTTTTCCCCGCACTCCCGAAACATACCTAATCGCCTTATCAATACTGTCAATAGCATCCAAGGCACCGTCCTTTGTGCTTACATCCAAATCCTCCATTTCCATATTGCGAAGGGAAATGGCCGGAATCTCAACTGCCAGAACCTGTCCCTCATTGGCACCTATCTGCAGTCTCATGGCACCGATTCCCGTGGCATCTATCTTCAGATTTGTCAGATTCACTTCATCCCCGGGAGCAGCCAGCTTCTGTTCCAAATCCACTCCTGTCAAATCCAGGGTAATCTCAAAATTATTTGCACCCTTAAGCGTCAGAAGATTTCCGTTCATCTCCGCTCTCATATTACCAGGGTCAGGGAATCCGGCACCCAGCTGCTTTGCAGACACAAAATAGTCCCCCGTCTCCTCACCATTTACAACTTCCTTCTTTATAGTCAGGGAATTTATGGTGTATTCCTTTGTGGGTACCTCCTTGGAATAGCTGCTCACCTTCACATCCGGATTTCCATAGACATAGCCTTTCAGTTCAAATTCACCGTTCAGCAACTTTTGCCCATTGAATTCCGTTACCTCAGAAATCCGGGTGATTTCCTCTTTCAGCTGTGCCACCTCGTCCTGCACGGTCTTTCTGTCACTGTCTGACATAGTACCGTTTGCGGATTTAACGGCAAGCTCATTGATTCTCTGCAACATCTCGCTGACTTCCGTCATAGCGCCGTCTGCCGTTTCTATAATGGAAATTCCGTCGCTGGCATTCTGATTTGCCACGGAAAGTCCTTCTATCTGTGCGTTCATTCTCTTTGCCATGGCAAGCCCTGCCGGGTTATCCTTTGCATGATTTATCTTCAATCCCGAAGACAAACGCTCCAGAGACTGAGCCAACAGACTGTCATTGTTTGCCAATGCATTATTTGAGAGCATCGCGGATACGTTGTAATTAATTCTCATCTGTCATTTCTCCTTGCTGCACGGCATATAAAAAGCTCTTTGCCACGCGATAAAGTTCTTCATTTTCTGTTCCGGCATCCGTGCCCTTTCCGACGGCTGTAAAACGTACATCTGTTGTCACAACACTGATGTCACCCAGATTCCAGCTCTTATCGGCTTCCTTTTTAAAAATATCGGCTATTTTTTCCGTTTTCATAACCTCTTCACGGTTTTCGTTTTTTATATTTCCTTCCAGGACACCGTTCTCAAAACGAAAGGCTGCACATATTCCGTCTCCCGCTCCCGACTTAACCGTAATCTCCACGGTTCCTGCTCCGATGCCATCCTGCTCCAGCGTTAAATGTACTCTGGTCATTCTCTCCCCGATATAAACGGGCAGGAAAAACTCCTGCTTCTTTGCCAGCATTCCGGCTATCGTCAGCTGCTTATGGGTCAGCTGCATGCGCCGTACATCCAGACTTGTATCCGCCTCGTCCAGAGTATCTTTTTCCGCATTTGAGCGCGCTTCCGCTGCTTCCTCTTCATACTCCTTCCGAAAATCCTCCGGTCTGTCCAAAAGCTCCCAAAGCTCTGTTTCCCGCTTTTCGTCTCTCCTTCGGGCAAAAAGATTATCCGTACCTTCCAGCAACGCTTTTGCCGCCAAAAGGTTGTCCGCACCTGCGGGAATCTCACCTCTTTGCAGCATGGACACAACTTCCCTGTCTGCCGATACCACCGCAGCTCTGTACTGCTCCAGCTGTTCACTGTAATATTCTTTCTCAGCCTCTTCACCATATGACACGCTTGTCATAATTTCCTTCGTATCGGATAAAAAGGCTCTGCTTATCTGTTCCGATATGCTTTCACCCTTTCGCACCAATTCTGCCACCGTCCCCAGCTTATCACCAACCCTGGCATCCAGAAACTTAAATTTACCGCTGCGAACTGCGCCGAGAAGATTGGAAAAGTGTAATTCCGCCTTTGAATTCACCAGCGCACCCACTACAGCCCCATCCGATTTTTCCACCTGTCGGAGCAGCCGGTAGATACCGATAAAGCTCTCTCTCTCCTCAGGCGTTATTTCAGATTTACGCTCCAACCCATACAGAAAACGGCTGTAGCTCTCCGCCTCCTCTCTGTACTCCGCCGGAAGACTGTCAAAATATTGTTCCAGCTGGGGAAAGCTTTTTTCCAGCGGATTGACGCCGTCCCGAATCATCTTCAGAACAGCTGCGGGCGTCAGCTTTTCCACAACATTCTGTACCTGTCTGTCGGCTTCTTTCACCTTTTCCAGATTTTCCACACTGATTTCCATGCGGTTGTAGCCCAGAATGCGGACTGCCCTTCGATTTTCCTCCGTGGGCTCCTGTCCCATATCCGTTAAGATATCATCCACATTGCCAAAAGCTTTTCTGATGCTGTCTCCCAAATCTTTTCTGGGTGCGGTCATCAGGGATTCGTAGCTTTGTTCTGCCTTTGCATAGGTTTCCTGAAGATTTCTGCCCTCCCTGTGGAATTCCTCCAGAGAGACGGTACTTTGCCTCTCCGAAAACGTGCCCAGCACCTGAGCGGGGAGGCCCGGCAACTCGGAAATAACAGTTTCCGCTTTTCGGAAGCTTTGATACTTTTCCACTGCCATGGAATCCCCGGGGAAGTATCGCTGCGCCAGTTCGCTCTCCGCCTTTCTAAGTGCCTCCACCAGTTCTTCCATGGGAGCCGTGTCAATGGAAAACCCGCTCTTCAGCAGCTTCAGATTCACCTCCGCCGTCATGCGCAGTCTGATTTCCTCCAGCTGTCTTCTGGCGGTCAGATTTTCAGACATATCCTCCCGGATATCATCGCCCTGATAATATTCGTTGAGTCGTACCGCCTTCTCGTAAATATTTTCCGTCTCTCCGACAAGGTTTGCATGTACAGGGTTTTTCCCCTCAGCCAGAGCATCGGCCACCACTTTACCAAATTGTTCCGGTGCAACCGGCAGTTCCAGATTTTTGAGTTCCTCCAATCTCTCCAGATTCTCTGCCGTAAGCGGGAGATCGTACTTAATAAGCCACTCTGCCGCCTGTCTGTTCTCCTCATTGATACTGCGGCCTGCCTGCCTGATAATGTTATCTATCTGCTCTGCCATCTCTCCGCTTCGGATATCGTCTGAGCTGTGGGCATAGCCGTTTGAAGCCCCGCTGTTCTCGGCAAGATACAGGTTCCAGATTTCACTGTCCAGCCCATTGTCTATCAGATAACGGATACTGCCCTCATCCGGTGTCCTCAACTGCTCCGCCATATCCCACGCACGTAAAGTCAGGTCCAGGTTATCCTCAGTCAGAGGAATGTCAGCCCGGGCAAAGCTCCGTGTCACAGCCTCCGCCAGAATCTGACTACCCAGGGCTTCCTTGAGAGTATCCATATCCAAATCGTCCGTATATCCCTCAATGTTCTTGCCGGATCGCACCAACTCAGCCTTGATTTTGTCCACAATGGTAACCGTTTCCTCAGGGTCCATACTGCCGAAGTCAAAGCCCTCCTCCTGCATTTTGGCGTAATCCTCCTCGGACAGGGTATTTGACATGACCGTCATATAATCCTGTGCAATTCCCACATCCGTATTGGCCGCTTCCTGTTGAAGTTCAATGAGACTTTTTCCCTTTTCAACTGTCTTTCCGGGAATCTCCTCTGCCCCCAAACCAACGATAAAGCAGTTGTTTCCGGACACCTTGGAAATTTCCGCACCATTCTTTACGCGGACTGCTTTGTTTTCTGTATGCTGTTTCTCAGTTTCGTTTATCGACTGCTGATAGAATGAAATCTTCAAAATGAGTTCTCCTTATTCACGCACAAAAAAGGTAAGCACTGTTGTGTGCTTACCTTCTATTTCGGTAAAATAATGTTTTTTCTTAACCTGTCAGAACAGGAACACTGCTGCACAGTAGGGTGGTAAATCCACCAAAAGAGAATACTTCCTATAATGAAAAGGCTCCGCTTCGGCGGTAATTTCCGCCGGAATTTCATTTCCCCAGCCACCAAAACGTTCCTCATCACTGTTGAGAATCAGTTTATATTTTTTCTTCTTCGGCACAGCTACCCTGTAGCCCTCCCTCTTCATGGGCGTCATATTCAGCACAAACAGCAGACTGTTTCTTCCCGTAGACGATTTGCGCACAAAAGAATACACACTGTTATCAGCATCATCCGCATTCATCCATTCAAACCCCGCCCAACTGTCATCGTTTTCATAAAGAGCAGGATACTTCCTGTATATCTGTAGCAGTTCCTTCACATAGGTCTGCATACCCAGATTATTTTTTTCACCCAGCAAAAACCAGTCCAGTTCCCTGGCCTCACTCCATTCTCTCTCCTGTCCGAAATCCTGACCCATAAACAACAGCTTTTTACCGGCATGTCCGAACATATATGTATACCCTACACGAAGATTGGCGTATTTATCCACCTGATAGCCGGGCATCTTATTCACCATGGAGCATTTCAGATGTACCACCTCGTCATGAGACAACGGCAGGATATATTTCTCACTCTCATTGTAACTCATGGCAAAGGTCATTTTATAATGGTTGTATTTGCGGAACAGAGGGTCCAGCTTCATATACTCGCAAAAGTCGTGCATCCAACCCATGTTCCACTTGAATGAAAATCCAAGGCTGTCCCCGCCGATATCTCCCGTTACATTTGGCCACGCGGTAGATTCCTCCGCAATGGTCATAAAGCCGGGATAACTGCCCCGGACTACGGAGTTCAAATGCTTGAAAAATTCAATGGCGTCCAGATTTTCATGTCCGCCGTATTTATTGGGAACCCACTGTCCGGCCTGCTTGCCGTAGTCCAGATAAAGCATGGAAGCCACGGCATCCACACGGATTCCGTCCACATGAAACTCTCTCAGCCAGAATAAAACATTTGCTATGAGGAAATTTTTAACCTCCGGCTTTCCGTAATTGAATATTTTCGTACCCCAGTCGGGATGTTCTCCCAGACGGGGATCGGGATGCTCAAAAATACATTGCCCGTCAAATTCACCCAGTCCGTGGGCATCCTTAGCAAAGTGAGCAGGCACCCAGTCCAGAATCACGCCCACTCCCGCTTTATGCAATTCATTCACAAGATACATAAAATCCTTGGGCGTTCCGTAACGTGAGGTCGGCGCATAATAACCTGTCACCTGATATCCCCAGGAGCCGTCATACGGATGCTCCGCAATTCCCATCAGCTCCACATGTGTATATTTCATTTCCTTCAGATATTCCACAATTCTGTCTGCAAACTGGCGGTAATTGTAAAAGCCTTCTGTACCATCGGGATGCTTCATAAAGGAACCGATATGGCATTCATAGATTGCCATGGGCTCTCTGTTCATATCCTTTTTGTCTCTCTGCTCCATCCACTTTGCGTCCTTCCACGCAAAGCCGGACAAATCGGCGACAACAGAAGCCGTGCCCGGACGATACTCCGCCTGATTTGCAAAGGGGTCAGCCTTGTACAGCTTTCTTCCATCCTGAGCAGAAATCAGGAACTTGTACATATCGCCTTCCGCCGCTTTGGGAACAAACAGTCCCCAGATCCCCACATCCCCCAGCTTTTTCATGGGTAAAGAGTCCTCATTCCACTCGTTGAAGGTTCCAATGACATGAACCTCTTTTGCGTTGGGAGCCCACACTCCAAAGTAAACTCCTTTTACCCCTTTTTCCACCGAAAGATGAGCACCCAGCTTTTTGTAAATGTCATAATGGGTTCCCTGGGAAAACAGATATTGGTCAGCCTCTGATATAAAGACCTTTTCCGCTTTGCTCGCCATGTATTGCTCCTCCTATCAGACAAAATCTTTTTCTGTCAGAATAATCATATCTTCATCATCATATCTCTTTGCAAACAGAATATCAAAGAAATGGCCCAGGCTCTTTCTGTTGGCATGGCGAATGGCTTCGTCCATAATTTCCTTAACTTCCGCAACAGTCACAACATGGTCACTGGTCTGCAGCTCCTCAATTCTTGTATGCAGGGCAAGCACACCCATCTCATCGATGGAATACTCCATCTCCCGAGCGTACTGTCTTGCATAGGACACCAGTGAATCGTTGCTCATGGCTTCCACATCCATCCTCGCCGTAAAGCTCTCGGCTAACTGTGGATATGTTGCCAGCAGCTTACCCATAGCCTTTTTGGTATCCTCAAGCACTATGATAATTCCAATGCTTTCCTTTTGGAGCGACTTGTACAGCGCCTCTACAGTCTCAGCTTCCATGTCGGACGCCTTCTGGATAATCAGGGCTCCGCTCTTTAAATGGTTCAGGGTCTCTTCCACATTCTTGGAATTCATTCCCTGCCCCGATATTTTTGCTACCTTCCCGGAGAAATTGCTGTCGGTCATCTGTACCTCGCGAATCATATTTTTCGCGAGAGACAGAGTATCCATTCCCTCTTCACCGGTAATGATAATATTTCCGGTATAAGCTGCCATGCTGACATTATCGATTGCCTTCACCAGCTTTTCACGACCCGAACGGCTTTGGATAAAAGGTGCATAAAGTTCCTTCTCTTCTCTGGTCAGCGCACGTACCTTTATCTTTTCCCGCTCCACATTTACATGAGACGGCTGCCCGGCTTTCGGCTGATCCGCAGGCTTCTCAACGTCTTCTCCGGCTTCCTCCGGTTCTTCTGTCCCGTCTGTCTCGTCGATTTCCTCGATTTCTTCTACTTCGCCGTATTCGTCTTCGCTGTATTCTTCAGCCGTATCGTCTCCCGGCTCCTGCCCGGACTCATTGTCGGCCTCTTCCTCCTCTGCAAACTCAACCTCAGTCTCGGCATCCGCTTCCACAGCTTCTGCATTTTCTGTTTCTGCACTTTCTGCTTCTGCGAACCCGGCTTCATACCCGGCATCCGCTTCTACAGCTTCTGCATTTTCTGCTTCTGCACTTTCTGCTTCTGCGAACCCGGCTTCATACCCGGCATCCGCTTCTACAGCTTCTGCATTTTCTGCTTCTGCACTTTCTGCTTCTGCGAACCCGGCTTCATACCCGGCATCCGCTTCTACA
>JAEDMI010000303.1 GCA_016303085.1 Acetatifactor sp. | reverse complement strand
ATGATGATTTTGTCATAGCGCAGTTTGGTGATGTCAAAATCATTTCCGTAGCCCTCCGAAAAGCCGCATCCGAAGGCATTTATCATGGTTTTGATTTCCGCATTTGCAAGCACTTTGTCGATACTTGCTTTTTCCACATTCAGGATTTTACCTCTGATGGGAAGAATCGCCTGAAACATTCTGTTTCTCGCCGTCTTTGCGCTGCCTCCCGCGGAATCTCCCTCCACGATGAAAATCTCGCACTTGGACGCATCTTTGGACTCACAGTTTGCCAGCTTTCCGTTGGAGTCAAAGGAAAACTTCTGCTTTGTCAGCATATTAGTCTTGGCGCGCTCCTCTGTCTTTCGGATTTTTGCTGCTTTCTCCGCACAGGAAATTATATTTTTCAGAGTCTCCAGATTCCTGTCAAAGAACCGGACAATTTCTTCGCCGGTAATTTTGCTGACAACCTTTGCTGCGTCCTGATTGTCCAGTTTTGTCTTAGTCTGTCCCTCAAATCTGGGGTCAGGATGCTTGATGGAAACAACTGCGGTCATACCGTTTCGCACGTCAGCTCCTGTGAAATTCACATCCTTCTCTTTCAGGATTCCAAGTTCTCTGGCATAGGTATTAATCACGTTGGTAAACTGAGTTTTGAAGCCCGTGAGGTGTGTGCCTCCCTCCGAGTTATATATGTTGTTACAGAAGCCCAGCACATTCTCATGGAACTCATTGATGTACTGGAAAGCCACCTCCACGGAAATACCTTCGCTCTCCCCGGTAAAGTAAACCACATCATGAACTGCTTCCTGATTCTTGTTCATATCTTTGATAAAGCCCGTAATTCCTTCGGGCTCATGGAAAGTGATTTCCTCAGGCTCATCCTTACGCAAGTCCTTAAAAATAATAGTCAGATTCGGATTCAGATAGGCTGTCTCGTGAAGACGACTCTTAACCTCGTCCTCCTTGAAACGCGTCTTATCAAAAATTGTGTCATCGGGAAGAAAGTTGATAGTGGTTCCCGTTTCCCGTGTTTTTCCTTTTACGGGAAGAAGCCCATTCTCCAGAGAAATAACGGGATTACCCCTTTCGTACTTATCCTCGTAGATGAATCCGCCTGTTTTGACTGTGACAGTCAGTCTTGTGGAAAGGGCGTTTACTACGGAAGAACCCACACCATGCAGACCACCGCTGGTCTTGTAGGCGGAATTGTCAAACTTTCCTCCTGCATGTAGCGTGGTAAAAACAAGACGTTCTGCACTGATGCCCTTTTCATGCATGCCGACAGGGATACCGCGTCCGTTATCCGAAACGGTAGCGGAGCCGTCCGCCTCCAGAGTGACCGTAATCGTATCGCAATATCCTGCAAGATGCTCGTCCACCGAATTGTCTACAATTTCGTAAATCAGGTGGTTCAGACCCTTTGTGGAAACGCTGCCGATATACATACCGGGACGCTTTCTCACTGCTTCAAGTCCCTCTAAAACCGTAATACTGGACGCATCATAATTGCTTGCTTTTGCCATTGGGAAAACACTCCTTATTCTCGAAAATACCATTACATAATTATAATTATTTTACCATAAATCTTGTACTTTGTAAAAGGAAAACTACAACATCTATGCAAAAAATGCAAGCTCCTTACAAGAATGTAAGGAGCTTGTCAACAGTTGAAAATCAGTTTTCAAAAAAGATATCTAAAAAAAGAATGCCTGCGCGAGACATTCTTTTGAACAAATTTTATACCTCAATCTTTTTGCAACATGCAAACGCAAGGGAACCGGGCCCGATATGACAGGCAACGCTTAAGGAAAGCGGATCAATATGAATATCATAGCCGGGGAATACCTCAAGTATCTCATCCCGAAATGCCAGTGCAGCTTCCTCGTTGTTTGTATGGGCAATCTGCATCCAGATATGTTTGTCGGCTGTATCACCGCCGAAACGGTTCTCAATATCCGCCTTGATTGCATTAATCATAATTGTTTTGCCCTGATTGGTGGTTCTTGCCTTGGCAAAAGCATCCAGCTTTTCACCCTGAATCTGTAAAACCGGCTTCAGCTTCAAAAGGGTACCGATAGCAGCTGCGGCGGGAGTGATTCTGCCTCCCTTTTTCAAATAATACAGGGTGTCAAGCATGATATAGATACTGCTGTTAAATTTGTCGGCTTCCAGAAAGTCCTTTATCTCCCTTGCATTCATACCTTTTGCCGCCAAAAGTTTTGCATCCAGGCAGGACTGCCTCTGTGTTACGGAAATTCTCTGATTATTTACTACCTGGACCCGACCGTCATAGTCCTCTGCCAACATCATGGCTGATTGACAGGAGCCTGAAAGTCCGCTGCTCATGGGGATATGAACAATTTCATCATACTCCTTGAGAACCTCATCCCAAAGATTCATCACTGCTTCCGGGGAAGGCTGGCTGGTACTGATATCTGCGCCTGTTTCGAGTTTTTCGTAAAACTCAGCCTGGTTCAAATCAATATCTTCAAAAAAAGTCTGACCGTTAATCATGAAAGGCATAGGCAATACAAAAACACCAATCTCCTTTGCTGCCGCCTGCGTGATACCGCTGTTACTGTCTGTAATAATTGCAACCTTTGACATAATATCTATGCTCCTTCTCGTCAACGCTCGTTAACACTTATTTTACCTTTATATCGTCCGAAAGTCAACATTGTTTGCATTTGCATCGGTAAGGTGCTGCCGTAATTTCTCATGTTCAGGCTTCTGCAAATCAGAGTCGTCGGCAAGAAGAATGTCGATGGCATCGGATGCCAGTTTAAGCACGGCGGCGTCGGTATAAATGTCTCCCATACGAAACGAAAATTCTCCACTCTGTCGTATACCGAACATATCCCCAGGTCCTCTCAACTTTAGATCCTCCGAAGCAATAAAAAACCCGTCGTTTGATTGG
>JAEDMI010000302.1 GCA_016303085.1 Acetatifactor sp. | reverse complement strand
GTCGATGTTGGCGGTGGCTTCATCCATCACCAGAATACTGGGTTTGTGGGCCAGAGTTCTTGCGAAGGAGAGAAGCTGTCTTTCTCCGGCAGAGAAGGTGGAGCCGCGCTCGGATACGGGCTCTTCGTAGCCCTTCGGCAACTTTTCAATAAAGCGGGAGGCATTGACATATTCGGCTGCAGCCCGCACCTCGTCTGTTGTAATATCCTGATTATAAAGTCGGATATTGCTTTCCACGGTTCCCTCAAAGATAAATACATCCTGCTGCATCTGTCCGATGGCGCTTCGCAGCTGCTTTTTGCTTAAGAGCCTGATATCAACACCGTCAATATAAATATGTCCCCGCTGAATGTCATAGTATCTGCCGATGAGGTTCAGAATGGAGGACTTTCCTGCGCCGGTGGCACCTACAAATGCGATGTTTTGCCCCGGCTCAATGACAAAGGACACATCTCTCAGCACATAATTTTCGTTGTCATAGGCAAACCAGACATGGTCAAATTCGATACGTCCTTTTATCTCAGGAAGAATGACCGGGTTTTCTGCCTCGGGAACCAGAGCATCCTCGTCCATGATGGTAAAAATCTTTTCAGCGGAAGCCAGGGAGGACTGGAGAGTGGAAAACTGCTCCGCCAGTTCCTGAATGGGGTCGAAGAAGGATTGGATATATTGGGCAAAAACGTACAGAGTACCGACGGAGATAGCACCGCCCAATACCTCCCTGCTGCCCAGCCCCAGCACAATCATCAGAGAGAAAATACTGAGAATATAAATCAGAGGACGAAAGACAGCAAACACAATCATTTCCCGGTAAAATGCCTTGTACAGTTTTGTACTTTTATCGTTAAATTCCTCATACTTGCGCTTCTCCCGACCAAAAATCTGGATAATACGCATGCCGGATATATTTTCCGAGAGAAAAGTGTTCAAATCGGTGAGTCTGGTTCTCGTAATGCGGTAAGTCTTTCTGGCAATCCATCGAAACAACACGGTAAGCACAGCCACAATGGGGAGCAGAACAAAGGAAATCAGAGCCAGTCTGAAATTCAGAATCAACATGACGGCAGCCAGCCCTATGATTTTTACAATATTTCTGAACAGGCGTACCAGTATGCCGGAGTACATCTCATCCAGAGCTTCCACGTCGTTAGTAATTCTGGTTACCAGCTTGCCTACAGGGGTCAGATCGAAAAAGCGGCTGCTCAGCGACTGTATATGAGCATAAAGGTCCTTGCGGACGGTAAGAATGATGCTCTGTCCGGTTTTCTGTAATACCCAGGTCTGAGTAATATTGAACAGAAAGCTTAATATCAGTACAATACCATACTTGATTGAAGTGCTGACAATGATGTCATAATTTCCCTGAACCTGAAAAAGGTCGATGGCATCTCCAATCAGAGTAGGTCGGTACAAATCAAAAAAGGTCAGCGCCAAGACAAGTATCAGGCATAAGGTTACCCGGCCTGTATAGGGCTTCATATAGGAAAGGAGACGCAACAGGGCGTTTCCCTTATAAACGGATTCTATTTTGTCATCAGTCAATGTACTCATACCCTTACATCTCCTTTAACTGCTGTTCAAGCTGCTGCTTTTCATTGATATGCGCATAAAAACCGCCGAGAGATACCAATTCCTCATGAGTTCCGTACTCCGTCAGTTCACCATCTGTCAGAACGGCAATATGGTCTGCCTTCTGGAGTGTGGAAATGCGGTGTGCAATGACAATGGTGGTCTTGTCCTTCCTCAGGCGCATCAGGTTTTCCAAAATCTGCTCCTCGGTGTCGGTATCTACAGCGGAGAGGGAATCATCCAGAATCAGCACGGCGGAATCCTTCAGCAGAGCTCTGGCAATGGAACTTCTCTGTTTTTGACCGCCGGAGAGAGTGACGCCTCTTTCTCCCACCAGCGTCAGATAATCCTCCGGGAAATCCATGATGTTGTCATGTATGCAGGCATTCATGGCAGCCCGGTGAATGCTCTCCCGCAGTTCCGGGTGATCCTGAATACGCTCTTCCAGACCGAAGGCAATATTTTCTTCCAGAGTATCGGAGAACAGAAAATTATCCTGAGGGACATAAGCCATATCCCGGTGCAGTACTGCCAGAGGAATTTCATCGATGGGTTTGCCATCCAGAAGAAGCATTCCTTTTTCACAGTCGTATACTCGGAGCAGCAGGTCAGCCAGAGAGGATTTGCCGCTGCCGGTACGGCCCAGAATACCAAGCATCTCGCCCGGTTTGATATGCAGATTGATATTCTTCAGGACAGGGGTTTCCCCGTCTGGGTAGGTAAAGGTGAGATTGTTCAGGGTAATGTCGCCCTCCAGATGAAGGCTGACCGGCTCCGGTATTCCTTCCGCAGTGCACAAGTCGGAATCTGACAACTGTGTCATGTATGCGTCCACGATATCCGGTTCCTCACGGAATATAGCTGCAACACGCTGAAAGGCTGCGGAAGCCTGACTGAAGGAATTAATGCAGTCACCGCATGCAATCATGGGCCACACCAGCATGCCGATGTAGGAGTTAAACGCAACAAACTGTCCGATGGAAATTTGACCGTTTAAAACCATTTTCCCGCCGAAAACCAGTGTCAGCAGAAGACTGATGCCGGTGACGGCATCCAGGGCAGGACCAAAGACAGCCCGAAGTTTTACCACGGAGAGGTTCTTTTCCATGTTGTTGATACTTGCTTCTTCAAAGGCTTTGAAATCATCCTCCTCCTGGACGAAGGCCTTGAGTACGCGAATGCCTGCCAGGCTTTCCTGAACCTTGTCAGAGAGATGTGAAAATGCTTCCTGCCTTTTTGTCTGCCGCTTTTTTGCCTCAATACCGTAGTAATAGCAGCCCACAGCAACCAGAATCAGGGGAACAAAAGCCAGCAGGGTGAGGCGGAAATCTAC
>JAEDMI010000028.1 GCA_016303085.1 Acetatifactor sp. | reverse complement strand
GGGGTAAATCACGCTCCAAATTACCCCAAAAATCGAAGAAGGCTGTATTTTTGGGGTAAATACCGCATCAAATTACCCCCAAAATCGAAGATTGCTGTATTTTTGGGGTAAATCACGCTCCAAATTACCCCAAAAAATCGAAGAAGGCTGCATTTTTGGGGTAAATCACGCTCCAAATTACCCCAAGAATCGAAGAAGGCTGCATTTTTGGGGGTAAATCACGTTTCAAGTTACCCCAAGATTCGAAGAAGCTTGAAATTTCAGGGTAAAGTAGGCATGGTATTGCCCCAAGAGCCGTAGGAAATGGGATTTAACGATTCCTGCAAACCGGAATCTGTCGGGTTCTTTAAAGCAAAAAATATCATTTCTTATGTTTTCTCTGATACTTTCCAATTAACTCACCTTTTGCCAATACATAACCATCAATTGCATTGAGCAAATCACTCTTTTTGCTTTCAGAGTTCAACTGTATTTTTTCACTCAATGCGTAAACAGTAAATCTATATCTATGGTTCCAATTAAATGGCGGTTTCGGACCCCGATAGCAATGTCTGCCATAAGCGATCCCCTGTTCAATATGAATTGGTTCATCTACAACTGCACCTTGGGGCAATCCACCCGGAATTTTACTGACAGGAGTTATATTCCATGCCACCCAGTGATTAAATCCGGGCTGAATGGGATGATCCAAATCATCCATAACAATAGCAAGCGTTACCGTTTCGGCCGGTAAACCTTCAATATGTAACTCTGGTGATTTATCGTTACCGTAACCGGCACAACAGTCCGGTATCCAACCATTGTATTCAAATTGCGATGATTTAATTAACAATTCTTCCATTATTTGTTTTATGTCCTTTCTTCCAATGGAGAAATCCCGATTTGCCCGCTTGTGTTTCTCTTATTGTATCATAAGACAAGCCGGAAGCAAACGACTGTTTCGCTATTCATGAATTATGTATATGTAAGATATGCATACATTGTTATTCAGTGGGAACACAATTCCGGAAAGGGACTTATGTTTTCTGTATAAGATATTTTGTTCCCGGTAAAAATGTGTTAAAATAGGATATATATGAAACAGAAAAGAGGTAATTACCATGAAAATATTATTCTATGACGCCAAAAGCTACGACAGGGATTCCTTTCAGGAAACCTTAAGAAAATTTCCCGATGTGGAAATCGAATATACAAAGTCCGACCTTGACCCCAGAACAGCAGCTTTGGCAGAAGGTTTTGACGCGGTATGCGCTTTCGTCAGCTCAGACGTTGGTGCGCAGACTGTAGAAATTCTGCACAGCAAAGGAATCGGATTGATTCTGATGCGCTGTGCCGGCTTCAATAACGTAGATATGGAAGCTGCAAGGAAATACAGCATCCGGATCATGCGTGTTCCCGGTTACTCCCCGGAAGCCGTTGCAGAGCATGCCATGGCTCTCGCCCTTGCCGCCAACCGTCGCCTGTATAAGGCTTATAATAAGGTACGCGAGAATGACTTCAGCCTCACCGGTCTCATGGGCTTTAATTTTTATGAAAAGACGGCAGGAATCATCGGTACGGGAAAAATCGGCGCAGCTATGTGCCGTATCTGTCGGGGCTTCGGTATGAAGGTAATTGCCTATGATGTGTATGAGAATCCTGCCCTGAAGGACTTTGTGGAGTATGTATCTCTGGAAAAGCTACTTTCCGACAGTGATGTTATTTCTTTGCACTGTCCGCTGATGGACTCCACCTACCACATGATAAACATTGACACCATCAAGAAGATGAAGGACGGTGTCATACTGGTGAACACCTCAAGAGGCGCTCTGGTAAAAACAGAAGACTTAATCGAAGGTATCCGTATGCACAAGTTTGCCGGTGTAGGATTAGATGTGTATGAAGAGGAGACGAACAATGTCTTCGAGGACCGCTCCGACGAAATCTTGGAGCACTCAACCACCGCCAGACTTCTCTCCTTCCCCAACGTGATGATTACCTCTCATCAGGGCTTTTTCACAAGGGAAGCACTGGGTGCCATAGCGGAGACAACACTGCAGAATGCACTTGATTATGAGGCAGGCAGGGAAAGTGCCAATGATGTAAAATAAACTCATACAACGCAGAAAAACGTGTGCCATCAGACATATCCCCTAAAAAAGCACGCATCGGGAAAACCGGTACGTGCTTTTGTCTGTCTAATCCAGATGAAATACCGTCTTTAAATCAATGCTGACAGGGCTGTTGTCGGGATTTGTCTCCATAATATCCGCCATGAAATCCCACCATTTGCGGTTGATAGCGGTGTCTGCTCCCTTTGCCCACAGCTCCTCATCCTCAATCTCAATATAGCCGAACAGTGTCAGCGTCTCCCTGTCCAGAAAGATGGTGTAATTCTTTCCGCCGTGTTCATGAATCATGTCCTGCATCTCAGGCCACAATTCATTGTGACGCTTTTCATACTCCGCTTCCTGTCCGGGATAAAGTTTCATCTTAAAGCCTTTAATCATCCTGTAACCTCCTGCCTGATTTTATCGTTTACCTCAGACACTTTCCCGGGGAGTTTTACTCCCCGATGTCCGTTATGTTTACATCATAAACCATCGGCTGCTTCCATTACAACGAAATAATGCATTAATTCTTTGCAGTTTCAACAATATTTTGAATCCAGACTCCCTTTTTCACCAGGACAAAGCCTATAACGCACTTGATTATGTCCAGCAGTTGGCAGCAAAGATAAAGGTATAAAATGTGCATATCGGTATATCGGCTCAACACATAAGCAATCGGAGTGGTAACCACCCAGAGAAACACGCTGTCAAACAGGAAGGTGACAATAGTCTTACCTCCGGTGCGCAGAGTAAAATAGGTTGCATGCATAAATCCCCACAGCGGCATACAGCAGGCTGCCATACGGAGCAGATTCATCGCCAGGTGTCTCACAGAGTCTGTGGTATTGTACAGCAGTGGGAATACCGGAGCCAGCAGGCACATGGCTGTTCCCAGAAGGATACAGGCCATCACAGAAAAGGCGATAAGCCTTGTGTCTGTCTCCTTTGCCTCCTCCATTTTTCCCGCACCAAGAAGCTGTCCCACAATGATGGAAATAGCGCTTCCCATAGCCACAAACACAACATTGAACAGGTTGGAAATCGTGGTGGAAATATTCAGCGCTGCCACAGCGTCCAATCCCCTCATGGAATAGCACTGATTCAGGACCGCAATACCCGCCGCCCACATAATCTCGTTCACCATCAGAGGTGTACCTTTCTTCAGAATATTGCCCGCCAACTGTCCCGGGATTTTCAGTTCCCGATAAGCGCCCACAATAAAAGGCATTCTCTCTGAGTGTGTATGGGTCCAGGCAATCACCACCGCTGCCTGTACATATCTGGAAATCACCGTTGCAACCGCTGCACCCACCACGCCCAGCTTCGGACAGCCGAATTTGCCGAAAATCAAGAGATAATTCAACACCAGATTCACGCATACCGCAACAATGCCCGCAACCATGGGAATCTTTGTCTCGCCGCACTCTCTCAGGGTTCCCGCATAAATCTCTTCTATTGCAAAGGGCAGAAGCCCCATAAGCATCACCAGCAGATATTCTTTTCCGTACCCCAGAGTGGCTTCCAGTGCCGCCTCATTCCCTTCTCCGTGTAAATACATTAGAATCAGGTTTTCGCCTCCGGTCAGGAACACCAGAATTCCCAAAGCCAAGATAACCGCACAGATATACAGCTTAAAACGGAAGGTTCTCTGTACACCCTTGTGGTTTCGGCATCCGTAAAACTGCGCAGTAAAAATACCTGCTCCCGATATGGCACCGAATATCGCCAGATTAAACACCATTAAAAGCTGATTGACAATGGCAATGCCGGACATCTGCTCTGTCCCGATACGCCCTACCATGATATTGTCCAAAAGTCCCACAAAATTAGTGATGCCGTTCTGAATCATGATAGGCACTGCAACGCCCAGAGCCATTTTGTAAAACGCTTTATCTCCTATTAACTTTTTTCTCAATTTCATCTTCATCCACAACCCGCTCGGCGGTTTTCTCCCCGACTTCTTTTATTTATCGCCGGTGAATTGCTTCCACCTGTCCACCGGCTGCACAACGCTCCCTATTCTACACCGCGAAGCTCTACTTTGTCTATGTATTTTCTTGCCATATCTGCCATCTTTTCCATGATTTCTGCCGGAAAAGCCTCAAATCCGTCACACAGTACATTTACATTTTCCCGAAAAGCTTGTAAATAATAGGTTTTCGCCCCCTCCAAAAGTCTTCCGATACTATCGAATTCCTCCACGCTGTGAATTCCTTTTACCACTGTTGTCCGAAATTCATAGGGAATCCTGTTACTCTTCAAAATAGCAATACTCTCTTCAATTCGGGACAAATCCAGTCCCGGGCAGCCTGACGCTTTTTTATAATTCGGAAGAGATGCCTTTACATCCATTGCCACATAGTCCAAAAGCCCCTCCTCCATAAGCCTCCAGATTATCTGCGGTTTGTAGCCGTTGGTATCCAGTTTAATCAGGTAGCCCAGTTCCTTTATCCGAACTATAAACTCACGCAAATCAGCCTGCAGGGTAGGCTCCCCGCCGGTAATGCAGACACCTTCCAAAATGCCCCTTCTCTTTTTCAGATAAGCAAACACCTCTTCCTCTGCTATTGTCGGCTCCGATGCCGGGTGCAGCACAAGGTTTCCGTTATGGCAGAAAGGACAGCGGAAATTGCAGCCCCCTGTAAATATTGTAACTGCCACATGTCCCGGATAGTCCAGCAGTGTTGTCTTGTTAAAACCATGTATCTCCATTTTCCCCGGTTCCTTCCTTATCTTTCAGCACATTTCTTTGTCTCCGCCTCTGCCCCACAAGCCAAAGAAAGCCTGTGCGGCAGTTCAAAGTCCGTCGACAGGCTTTTTTTAATGTAGCGCTTATTCGGCTGCAGGCTCCTTCTCTTCCTTGTGAAGTCTGCCGTAAAGCTTCGTCATGTCTCTCATTTTCTGTGCAAGTTCCTCTGTAAAAGCGCCTTTCCTCATCCGCCACTTCCAGTTATCTCCCAGAGTGGAGGGGGTATTGATACGAGCCTCAGAGCCAAGACCCAGATAATCCTGTATGGGAATGACAGCCAGGTCAGCCACGCTGGCAAAGGCCGCGCGGACAAACTCCCATTTCAACGCTTCCTTGGGACGACTGCCCAGATTCAGATAGCGTTTGCAGAAACTTTTATCTTTTTTAGGCAGCTTTTCATACCATCCCAGCACCGTGTCATTGTCGTGGGTTCCCGTATATACCACGCAGTTGTGGTCATAGTTATGAGGCAAATAATCGCTTTCCTCCCTGGAGTCAAAGGCAAACTGAAGCACCTTCATGCCGGGATAACCGGTACGCTTTACCAGTTCTATTACAGAAGGAGTTAAAAATCCTAAATCTTCCGCAATAACTTCCTTTTCGCCCAGCTGCTTCTTCATGGTCTCAAAAAGTGCGTAACCCGGCCCCGGCATCCACTCACCGATTTCCGCCGTCTTCATCCCTGCCGGAATGGAATAGTATTCGTCAAAGGCCCGAAAGTGGTCGATGCGGACAACATCATACATTTTGAAACAGGACTCCAGTCTCTTCATCCACCATTCATAACCGGTCTTCTTATGATAATCCCAGTCATACAGAGGATTGCCCCAAAGCTGACCCGTTGCAGAAAAAGCATCGGGAGGACAGCCCGCAACCGCCGTGGGATTGCAATCCTTGTCAAACTGAAACAGTTGTGGATTGGCCCATGCATCGGAGCTGTCAAAAGCAACATAAATAGGAATGTCACCAATAATTTTGATGCCCCGGCTGTTGGCATAGGCTTTCAGTTTCTCCCACTGCAGTCGGAACATATATTGCTGAAACTGATAAAACTCAATCTCCTCCGCGAATTTCTCACGGTATGCTTTCACTGCAGCCGGTTTGCGGGTCTTAATATCCTCATCCCACTCTACCCAACACACATTTCCGAAAGAAGCCTTAACTGCCATATATAAGGCATAGTCGTTCAGCCAATGAGCATTTTCCTTCACAAAAGTCCGGAATTCCGGCTCCTTCGCAATCTCACTGTTCTTCCACGCCTGACGGAGCAGAAGAAATCTGCTGCCGTAAATTTTGGCATAGTCCACATATTCCTCGTTGTCGCCGAAATCATAGCTGTCACACTGCTTCTTTGTAATATAACCTCTCTTCACCAGATCCTCAGGGTCGATAAAATAGGGGTTACCTGCAAATGTGGAAAAAGACTGATAAGGTGAATCACCGTAGCTGGTGGGCCCCAACGGCAGAATCTGCCAGAAGGACTGTCCCGCCTCCTTCAGTTTATCTACAAATTCATATGCTTCCTTTGAAAAACATCCGATTCCGTATGCGGAAGGCAACCCGGAAATCGGTAGCAAAACACCGCTCGCTCTCATTTCGTAATCCCCTTTTCTTACTTATGCTTTTTCTTTCTGCACAGACCAATCGCAACAACGGCCGCTGCCGCCACTGCTACATACAGTACGCCAATCAGGACACTGTCCGGGCGCAATATGCTGTGCGCTTTGCGGAACGCAATCAGCCCTTTATGGTACTCAAGTACTTTCTGATATTCTTCCTGCTCCAATGTGTTCCACTTGATGCTGTTGATTGCATCGCCGGAATGTTCATGCGGATTAAATCCTATCCGGAAGCATCATATCTCGATTTCTGCAATCTGTCAAACAGCGTCAGATTATCATGGCAGGAAGCATAGTTCACTGTCTGTGCCGGGCTGGTGCACCAGCCGGAATTGCCCATAAATGCTCTCGCCATTTCATCGGTTAGGCCTGTGGCACCGGAAACATAACCCTTCTCGCCTTCATTAAATACATTGCCCTTCAGACCGTCCCGAATATTGTCGTTAAAGTAAGGAAATCCCGGTGTCTTAGCAGAATTCAGTTGAGATGCCAGATATCTCTGTTATACTCGGCAATGGTTCTGTCGGAGGAGAAGAATCCGGCCTTTGCAATGTTCACCAGCATCATCTTCTTCCACTTGTCTCTGTCCTCATAGTCCGCAAACATCTTATCCTTCACGGCGATATAGTCCTCCAGGTCAAGCAGTGTCATGAACCAGTCCTTGTTCAGCAGTTCCTTATACAGGCGCTCCAGATTCTCCTTGCGTCCCACTGCCAGAGCCTTTTTGCTGACAATAAAGTCCACAGCCTCCTTGATGACAGGGCTCTTTTCATAATAGTCCCTGGAAACATAATCTGCCTTGGCATAGTGCTCAATGACAGTGTCACTGTCCTCACCGAAAATATAAATATTTTCATCGCCCACCAGGTCGTGAATCTCCACATTTGCTCCGTCGCTGGTACCCAGAGTAACAGCGCCGTTTAACATGAACTTCATGTTGCCGGTACCGGATGCCTCCTTGGAAGCCAGAGAAATCTGCTCCGATATATCACAGGCAGGAATCAGCTTCTCTGCGTAGCTTACGTTATAATTTTCCACCATGACCAGCTTCATGTAAGGGCTCACTTCCGGGTCATTGTTGATAATCTCGGACAATACCAGCAACAGGTGAATAATATCCTGTGCAATCACATAAGCGGGAGCTGCCTTTGCACCGAAGATAAAGGTCATAGGTCTCACAGGCTTCTTTCCGTCCTTTATCTCCAGATACTTGTGAATGATGTACAGGGCATTCATTTGCTGGCGTTTGTACTCATGCAGTCTCTTCACCTGAATGTCAAATATGGAATTCGCATCCAGGGTGATGCCTTCTTTCTCCTGAATATAAGCTGCCAGCGCCTCCTTCTTCTGCCTCTTGATGTCCTCAATTGCATCCAATACAGCCGCATCATCCTTTTTTGTCAGCAGCTTTTCCAGTTCATCCGCATTCTTTTTATAGCCGTCACCGATTGTTTCGGTCAGGAATGCCGCAAGCTCTCTGTTACAGGACAGCAGCCAGCGGCGGAAAGTAATTCCGTTGGTCTTATTGTTAAACTTCTCCGGATAAATTTTATAAAAATGATTCAGCTCGGACTCCTTCAGAATCTCCGTGTGGATTGCAGCCACACCGTTTACACTGTAGCCGTAATGAATATCAATATGCGCCATGTGTACACGCTTATCTTTGTCGATAATCCGAACCTTCTCATCGGTGTACTTCTTTGCCACCCGGGCACTGAGCTCCTTGATAATGGGAACCAGCTGAGGCACCACCTTCTCAATATAGGCTAAAGGCCACTTCTCCAATGCTTCGGCCAAAATGGTGTGGTTGGTGTAAGCGCAGGTTCTGCTCACCACGTTTACAGCATCCTCAATGGTAAAGCCCTCCTCCCAGGTCAGAATACGAATCAGTTCAGGAATCACCATGGTGGGATGGGTGTCATTAATCTGAATGGCAACATACTCATCCATATGGTAAAGGTCGCAGCCCTTCTCTTTTAACTCCCGGATAATCAGCTGGGCACCGTTGCTCACCATGAAATACTCCTGATAGATACGAAGCAGATTTCCGGCTTCGTCGGAGTCATCGGGATAAAGGAACAGAGTCAGGTTCTTCTCGATTGCCGTTTTGTCAAAGTCAATGCCTTTCTTTACCAGCCGTTCATCCACAGACTCAACATCAAAAAGGTGCAGCTTATTACAGCCGTTCTCATATCCGATGACATCAATGTCATAAAGCACAGAAGTTACCTTTCTATCACCGAAGGCTACCTCAAAGCGGGTGCCTGTATCGGTCAGCCAGGAGTTATCCTCAATCCAGTCATTCTTCTCTGCCTTCTGTAAACGCTCCTTGAAAACCTGCTTAAAAAGGCCGAAATGATAGTTCAGCCCGATTCCGTCTCCGGGCAGTCCCAGAGTAGCGATGGAATCCAGGAAGCAGGCTGCCAGACGTCCCAGGCCGCCGTTTCCGAGAGAGGGTTCCGGCTCGGCCTCTTCAATGGCTGCAAGGCTCTTTCCGTTCTTTGCAAGCAACTGATTCAGCTCCTCGTAAATTCCCAGATTAATCAGATTGTTGGATAAAAGTTTTCCGATTAAGAATTCCATGGAAATATAGTATACTTTCTTTTTACCTGTGATAACGGGCTTTTCAGCCATCTGCTCCTTTGTCAGCTGCAACACGCTGTTGTAAAGCTGGGCATCGGTACATGCTGCAATTGTCTTGCCGTACATCTTACCTGTCAATTCATTTAACTGCTGTTCCAAACTCATCATAAAATACCTCCGATTTTGACAATTCTTTTATTATGAATTGTCTCTCCTGTTTTCTTAACCTTGCCTCATAGTGACCGGAACCCTCTATCGTATACTGCGTTTTCACGATAGGATTCCCTGACTGACTTCAGAATATCACAGGAAAACGTTTTCCGCAATAGGTGAAATCATTTTTGTGAAAAATAGATTAACAAATGATATCTTTGTAGTACATTTTCACTATACTGTGAGGCATAATCACCTGATGTCCTTCCTGCCCGTCCATGAGCAGTTTCACTTCCTCCAACGCCCTGCTGGAGATACTGTAAAAATCCTGTCTGACTGTATTCATCTGCTTGCCCACATAGCCCATAAGGGTAATCCCATCGAAGCCGCAGACAGGGCGAAAAATATCCATATCAATCAGTGCGTTCATTGCTCCGATAGCCATCAAATCCGACGCACATACCACGCAGTCCTTGTTCTTTGCGTATTTCAGCGCAATATTTCTTGCCGTAAGCTCGCTGAAATCTCCTTGCCGTATCAGCATGGTCAGCTCCATATCTTCCGCCAGCCGCTTCATGCCTTTTATTCGCTGCTCCGTGACATACCCGTCCTTCTTTCCCGCAATATACAGCACGCGCCTGCATTTATCGTCTGTAACAGTTTTTTTTGCCACATCATATTGGGCCTGCTCATGGTCGATGCTGACAGAGGTGGTTCTGGAGTTGACAATCGGTGCATCCACCACCACACATGCAAAATTTCGGTCGCTTATCAGCTTTTGGAGAACCCTGTCCTCCTTTGACAAACCATAAATAACCACGCCGGAAATACTCTGGGAAAGAAAATATCTGGTAATCTCATCCGCAGTCATGCCCGCAATCATGGAGGTAAACACCGTAATTACCTCCACATTCAATTCTTTTGCCTTGTCCAGCGCCCCCAGCAGATACTGCATAAAAATCTGGTCGATTGCCTGTGTCTGACGCTTGGGGTCCAGAATCAGGGCAATGCGCCCGAACTGTTTGGAGGAAAGGGCGGACGCTATGGAATTTGGGATATAGTTCAGTTCCTTAATTGCTTCCGTGACCTTCTGCTTTGTCTCTTCGCTGATATTCGGATAGCCGTTCAACACCTTGGAGACAGTGGAAATCGCCACACCCGCATGTTTTGCAACCTCTTTTATGGATACCATATTTTTCCCTTCCTACGCCAAATATATTTGACGCTTTGAGCAATTATCTTTATACTATATGTTATCTTGAAAAATGTCAATTCGC
Source organism: Acetatifactor sp. (assembly GCA_016303085.1). Taxonomy (GTDB): domain Bacteria; phylum Bacillota; class Clostridia; order Lachnospirales; family Lachnospiraceae; genus Acetatifactor. Next base: position 5,850 of record JAEDMI010000028.1, on the reverse strand, counting down.
AGATTGTAAAGCGATTTCGAACTCGCTGTCGGTGAGGAATTATGGCAAAAATAGTGTCTATGCAGGAAAAATACATGAAGGAAGCCTTAAAGCAGGCAAAAAAGGCTTATGCGCTGGGAGAGGTTCCCATCGGATGCGTTATCGTATATCAGGGAAAAATCATCGGACGGGGCTACAACCGCCGCAACACTGACAAAAACACTCTGGCTCACGCGGAAATCACCGCTATCAACAAGGCCAGCAAATTCATCGGGGACTGGCGTCTGGAGGATTGCACGCTTTACGTGACCCTGGAGCCCTGTCAGATGTGTGCCGGCGCCATTGTTCAGGCACGGATTCCCGAGGTAGTCATGGGTTGCATGAATCCCAAGGCCGGTTGTGCCGGTTCTGTCTTAAATGTTCTGGAAATGCCGGAATTCAACCATCAGGTGTCCGTCACGAGAGGGGTTCTGGAGCAGGAATGCAGCGATATGCTGAAAACTTTTTTCTCTGAATTGCGAATTCGGAATAAGGCAGAGAAGGAAGCAAGAAAAGCTGCGGAAGTGTAAACTTCCAAAGCCTCTGCTCTCGCCTCCCGGGCATCTGCTCTGGCTTTCTCGCGCTCTGTATTCTCCCTTTCTTCCGCCCGTCCTTCTTCTCTCATATCATCGTCATGCAGAAGTTCTTTCATATGCTCCGACCTCCATTTCTCGTTACGCAATCCCGCCTCTACTGCCCTATGAAGCTTACCCGTCAACTCATCCATAGGTTTCCCTGTCATTATGTCTGTCCGGTGACCCTGAACCATATGTCTACAGTTCTCAACACCTCATACTTATACCGATACATGCCTTACTCCTGTTCCCCCGGTCCCCGTATCAATGCTTCCTCCACATATTTCCGCTCCATCTTGTGTCGGAGTTTCCGGGTCTCCACAGAGTCGAAGATAATGGAAAAGTCATAATCTTCCGGGTATAGCTCTGATGCGGGCACATGTAGCTTCACACGCTTATGATTAATCCAGATTTTCTTCTCCGGCAGCTGCACCCGAAGCACACCTTTCTCATTCACCGGCTCACAAACAATGCCGATTTTCTGATCGGGATAAATCATGACGCTGTCTCCTCTCCTGAACTTTTCGGAAAGGTCTGCATGTCGCACCGTCTGTTTCTGCTTTTTGATTTTTGACCGGGAAGTTTTGTTTTCCGTATTCTTCTCTTCAGGAAAAACAGCCTCAAATGCGTTAAGCTGAGTCTTCTTACTCCCATACGCCGCCTCAGCTGCTGTCTCCAGCATAGCTGCAGGCATACCCAGCTTTGCAGCGATATAGAAGGCACAGCTCTCCCCCGCTTCTCCGATTACCATTTTGTACAAAGGCCGCAAACTTTCTTTGTCAAAGGTCATCCTTGCATTGATTATGCCTTCCGCCTCTTCGGCATAGGTCTTCACCTCAGGGTAATGGGTTGTCACCAGGAAAAGGCAGCCGCTCTTTCGCAGCTCCTCCAAGATAGCTACCGCAATTCCCATTCCCTCAGCAGGGTCTGTTCCCGAACCCAGTTCATCCATAATCACCAGGCTTTCCCGTCCCATCTGCCTCAATATTTCCAGTACATTTGTGATATGAGCTGAAAATGTGGAAAGATTTTCCGAAAGGTTCTGTCCGTCTCCGATATCGCAGAGGTAATTACTGTTCATGCAGATATCCGCTTGTTCACAGCACACATGCAGACCGCACTGCGCCATCATACAGTTTAAGGCAACTGTTTTGATGGCTACGGTTTTCCCTCCGGTGTTGGGCCCTGTAATCACCACGCCCCGATATTCCTGCCCGTTCTGTTTGTCGGCCTGCTCCCTTTGATTCCCCAATTCGGTATTTTCCTCTTCTGCCCTGTCCTTCATTTCCGAACCGGTATCCTCACTATCCCTTAATCCGATACGAAAATCTTGTGGCACGCAAACCCGCCTGTCCATCAGCGGATGCCTTGCGCCCTTCAGGACAATACGTCTGTCCGTATTAATCATCGGCGCTGCACATCCCAACTCCATGCTGAGTTTCCCCTTGGAGAAGCAGAAATCCAGCTTTTCCATCATCTTCATATTCTGCTCCATCACCTCTCCCTGCTCTCCCAGCATCACCGTCAGGGTGTAAAGAATCCTGCGCTCCTCATTTTCCTCATCAATCCGCAAAAGCTGTAACTCCTCGCTGTACTTTGCCACAGTTGAAGGCTCTATAAACAGGGTGTTTCCCGTGGAAGACTTATCAATGACACTGCCGCTGACCCGGAACTTATACTCTTTTTTTACCGGAACGCACAGATGCCCGCTTCGAAATACGCTGAAGCTGTCCGACATACATTCCTTGCAGCTGCGGATAACAGAATCCGCCTTTTCCTTCATTCTCTCCTCTGTACGGACAATATCGCTTCGCAGGGAATGTAACAGCTTGGAAGCGTAATCATCCACTCTGCCCGCCCGTATCTGTATATGAATAGCCTCACGGATATCCGGAAGTTCATCCAGATTTTCTTCATACCAGGGCAGAGACAACTCAAGCTTCTTGCAGCGCTCTAAATATTCCTTCAATCTCTTTACTGCCGTCAGTGCATTTTCCGCCTGCTCCAGCTGCGCCGCAGTCAGACAGTCTCCCCGCTCTGCCACCGTCATGATTTCACGAATACCCTCCAATGCCGAAAGGGGCGGGGTCCCTTCCTTCTCCAGCATTATCCGCGCCTCAGTGGTATCCCGCAGTTTTGCCCGAAGCTCCGCTTCCTCCAAAAAAGGCTTTGTACCGTCTATCTCCATTTTTGCCCGGTCTGTCAATGCAAGGTTTCTCCATTTTTCCTTAATTTTGTCAAATTCCAATACTTTTTCCATATCTGTCATTTCTATCCTCTCCTGTTCCGCATATTTTACACTTATCAGTTTAGCCACATATCCTCTCTCCCGTACGGCATCCGACGAAATCCGGCTGTTAAAAAAACCATGAACTACCCTCCAAGGGCATAGCTCATGGTCTTCCCGAATATCTGAATGAACTTTATAATACAAAAGCATGACCGGACAGTCATGCTTTGTTTCATAATCCATATACAGGCAGTATGATTAGCACGTTGTAAGGGTAATTGTCAGTGCATAGCACTGACCTACGGGCAGACTGATACACAGAAAGCATAAAAGCCTGCCTATGCAATATTTATTTTGCATTTACCTCTACAACTACAATTAACATCCAATTACCTCACTTTTTACTTAGTTTACAATACTCCGGCTGAACTGTCAACCGGATTCTCTGCCCAGCATCGGCATAAATTCATAATGCGGTCGGAAATCATTCTCATTATATATCTTATAATACTGAGCAAAAATGCGATCCAGAATCAGCGGAATTTTATCCTCTCCCGCTTCCATCAGAATGACCAGATACTGCATGGAACTATAACGGGTACATACATCCACATTCCGAATATTTTCACGTATCGCCGTTTCCATGCAATCCAGAGCCTGCTCAATTTTTTCAATATACATTGTGCTGTCAGAAGCAGCATCCATGGTAATCATGACCAGATGGCAGTCATGTTTATAGCGCTCCCCGAGATTACTCACATATTCATACATCTTGGAAAATTCACGATTATCCAAATCAAGTGCTCCGTTGTAGCTCCCGCTTTCGCGAAGCGCTTTTGCAACGTTTTCCAGGTCTTTTCCTCTCATATGAGATTGCGTTTCATTCTGCTCAATCTGATGGAAAAAGGAGAAATTGTCCTTTCCGTTCTGTTTGACATAGTACAAAGCCTTATCTGCCTTTGCATAACATTCCGTAAAGGAATCGCCCTTCAGACTCATACACAGACCGCCGGACAAGGTTGCATCACATATTTCTACATCGTTTTCCTTTTTTGCATTGAAGCAACCAAAAATCTGCCCAACCAGCTCTGTAGCAGCGTCTTTTGACATATCCGGCAAGAAAATCAAAAATTCATCTCCTCCGAGTCTGCAGGCAATGGATTCCTTTGCACAATCCGTAATCGAACTACCCAAGGTTTTCAAAACCCTATCTCCGGATTTGTGACCGTAAATATCATTAATCTTTTTCATGTTATCCAAATCCAGAAACACCAGACACCCTGCATGTGCCTGCATACTCTGTGCAATCTGCTTTTCTCCCGCATTTCTCATGGGAAGTCCGGTGAGATAGTCCATACTTTGTGCATCTCTCCGGCTCTGCAATGTGTCCACCACATTGGAAATGAACTCACAGGTCTCCGTGGTTCTGTCTATTTCGAGCTTTGAAAGCATTTCCGAAGGTGTAACGTTTGCAAAGGGATTTTGAACATCTTCATCAGACAACATACGATTTTCATCAAACAGTCTTAAGAACGCATCCGCTATATCGGGATCGAACTGAATGCCCTTATTCCTGAGAATCTCATTGCGAATCGTTTCCCGCGGGAGTAAGTTACGGTAAATCCTCTTGGAATTCATAGCATCATAACTATCCGCAACAGCAACAATACGCGCATGAATCGGAATATTTTCGCCGCATAACCCCTCCGGATAACCGCTCCCATCGTACCGTTCATGATGATATCTTGCCGCTTCTTCTACATGCTGAATCAAAGTAATATTTTTTAAAATATCGGCACCAATCGTAGTATGCTTTTTAATAATCTCATATTCTGCATCCAACAATTTGGACGGTTTATTCAGAATGGCATCCGGAACCCCTATTTTCCCAATATCATGCAAATACGCTGCATTCCTCAGATTTTCCGCTTCCTCGTCGCTCCAGCCCAATTCTTTTGCTATCCGTGACGAGTACTCCGCAACACGGCAGGAATGACCTTTGGTATACTCGTCCTTTGCCTCAATCATTACCGATAAGGTTTGAATCAACTGTAAGGACACAGCCTCTGTCTGTTTTCTGCGCTTTTCAAACTGCTCCGTCTGCCTTTGATTTTCCATGTCACGAATATTTTTAATAGTCTCAATAATGGCAAACAACAACAGCAGTAACAGTCCAACCCCCAGGAAAATACCCGAGGTATATATCATAAAATACACCAATACCGTTTCAATGACAGCACCCAACATGGCAAGCAGCAACCCGATTACAATTAACAGGTAATCTTTTATTTTTCCGCTGCGAAAATCCATGAAAAAGGTCACCAAAGCAACCAGAAAAGTACTGATTAAAATAACATGAGAAGCAAAAAGCGTATCCAGATAATCCGCAATTTCCGCAAACTGCAAGATATTGCAAAGTAAAAGGTTCAGAATTGAAACGCATTCTAATATACTGTAAATTTTCGTATATCGCCCACGCTGTACACTATCCACATAAAGCGATATGGGCACAGGGCACAGCATGATTACTATAAAGCACAGAGATGCCAAAGAAGAAGCATTTGAAACAAATAACTGGCGAAGCTTTGATTCACCCAAAAGCCAAGCTGCCCCGAGAATCATACACCATCCAAGATACACCATATTTATCTTTGACTTATATGCTATACTTAGGGCAATACTGAAAAGAACGGTAACAATTCCGGCAAACAAAATAAAACAGGCAACTACGGTCTCTCCGCCGTAAATACTGAATATATAACTCCATATATCAGTCTTATCCCCGCAAAGAATCTGATTCACTACGCCTGAATACCGCTTAGAATCAGATTTCAGTTCAATACGCAGTTGTTTTCCGGCATCTGCCGCAGAAGTTTTGCAAAACACATATCGGCTTGCGGAATTAGAACCAAAAGGTCTTGAACCACTTGTATCATACTCCGAGCGCAACTCCCCCTCAATATAAAACCTTACTGTTTGCTGAGAGCCGCGAATCCCAATGGAGTTTTCGCTGTAATCCTCCGGAAG
>JAEDMI010000301.1 GCA_016303085.1 Acetatifactor sp. | reverse complement strand
GTAGTATAGGGCAGAATCATCAATGTATTTGAACACAGATACGGGAGACCGTTTGCTGACGATTTCTTCCGCCTTGATGCAACTATATTCCTTATAGCCTGTGATTTTCGGCATGAAAGAATCAATATCGGAAAACCCGGTACAGAATTGCACGGTATAAGTATCTGTTTTCGTGGGGGTGACGCTCCCGTAAATCGGCTTTTTCGTGGTATCAAGGCGATATGCAATCCGTGCGCCGCTTCTATGCCAATAGACAGCTTTTGCGCGAAGATGGTTAAAACCGTAACCACTGCCTTGTGCGTTTATCCTCTGGATGAGGCTGTTTGTACCCTCGGCTGCGGCATTCGTGAAGGCGCAATCTTCGTCGAAATAAGCGAAGATTTCCTCGTGCCAATTCTTGGTTGTACGATGGAACCCCGCCAGTTCTTTGAAAAAGGATGCTTGAACATGGTACTTTGCTTCCCATTCAACTATCTGCTTTTTGCCGGAAGGCGGGATGAGTTTCTCCCACTCGGCGTACAGCGTTTCGGCCTGCTCACGGGTTTCAGCTTCCTCATAGATTCGCTCAAACCCCTCCTTGATTAAGCGCAAGTGATTCAGTTCAGGAAAGGTTTGGCAGGCATCCGCCATCACCTTGATGCGCTCCGGCTTTTCTGTGAGCTTTTTCCTGCCGAACTTGAACAGATATGCGTTTCGGACAATCAAGTCACGGACTTCCCGCAGATGGTCAGCAACCTCCTTATTCGGCTCTCCCTTGATTTGGAGGTTTATCTCTTCCATGATTCCTGTTTTGGCCTTTGTGATTCTTCTGGTCAAATCCTGAAATACATGGAATTTGTCCACGACGATTTTGGCATAAGGGAGGCACATCTGGACCGCTGACTTATATCCGTTCGCCATATCCATTGTGACAATCCGAATATTCTTGTCATAATCGACCATTCTCTCAATCATGGAGATGATGTCATCAGCCTTGTTTGAGGGCAGCATTTCCAGCAGGTTTCCTGTTTTGTCATCAATAAATACAGCTCGCATTTGATGAACAATGTGCTTCTCATCAATCCCCAATACCTCTGGGGCAACAATGGGCGGCCTGCTTGCATCCAGTTCTTCGATATATTCATCAAAGATACTGCTGATGGTGGGGATGGTATATCCCGTCTCGGCAGCGATGTCGCTGAAAGGTCTGGAAAAGCAATCCCTTTTAATCTTCTCGATTAGCCGCAAAGTACATTGTTTCCCATTTGAAAGCGACTCGAAAGAGTGAGTGAAGATACCGCCACAATCCCGGCAGATATACCGAGGAGTTTTCACGTAGAGGTCAACGGAATCAGCGCCCACGGGAACATCGTGAACCAGCCTCGGCTGCTTCAGATATCCATTGCTTTTGAACTCTGTTCCGACACATCCACAGACCGGGCAAGCCCCACTGAATTTGTTTTTGGGCTTACACAGGAGCAGCATATAATGCTGATTCCCCTTAGGCCGATATGCGCTCTCAGCTACAATATCCGGCAAATTGACATCGGGGACTACGCTCATTGGCACAAGGTCGTCCAGTGTGATTTTTATATTTCGTTCGTTGGCACGCCTTTCAGCAGCACTCATCCCTGCGCCTCCACATCACCGCCCAAGTCGAACTCAACAATATCTCCGATGTTGCATCCGATTGCAGTGCAGACTTTCCAAAGGACATCCATTGACACAGGTTCGCTCTGCCGCATCTTCGTCATAGACCCGGATGACAGTCCAGACAGCTTTCTGAGTTCAGCCTGTGTCATATCCCTATCAATGAGAAGTTTCCATAACTTCTTATAAGACACTCTCACGAAAACGTCTCCTTTCTTAATCGTATTTTATGATATTATATCACAAGAACTCGACAAAAAAAAGGCAATCGAACGAATTTTGTCGAAATAACCATAGTATATCTGAGCGGTAAGGCAAGCTGCACAAATCTGCTCAAATACCCTTGACGGCTTCGCTTCGCCCGCTTATAATAAGTATGAATACATACTAATACATATAATAAAGAAGGGATAATCAATGCGAAGCCAAGTAAAAACGAAAGACCGGGTACGGCAGCACGGCGAGGTCTTTACCGCAGAACGGGAAGTGAATGCCATGCTCGACCTCGTTAAGCATGAGGCATCCAATATAGACAGCACCTTCTTTGAGCCTGCCTGCGGAGATGGAAACTTCCTTGCCGAGATTCTTTCAAGAAAACTGGAGAGCGTCTTCAAAATTTCCGGGACGAATGATGCTGACTGCGAATACTGGGCTACAAGAGCGTTCTCAACCATTTACGGTGTCGATATTATGCCGGACAATGTGGAAGAATCGAGAGACCGCCTTTTTGACAACTTCTTTGCCCGCTTTGTAAATCGTTATAAGCGGAAGCCTACTTCCATCTGTCAGGACAGCGTTCGGTTCATCCTGAGCCAGAACATTCAGTGCGGTGATACCTTGGCTTGCAGGCAAGAAGATGGGGCGCCTCTGACGATAACAAAGTGGGCATTCGACGATGGCGGGGGCTTGACCATAAGCCTGTTTGATTACAACGATATGGTTGCGTCTGGCTGTTCCTGCCCGCCTCGGAGAGTTCTTCCGAGAATTCCGTACCTCCTATTACCAGCAATCATCAGAAACGATAAGTAGACACATAAGTAATAGTTTATAAACAAGCCCATCCATCCGGGAGGTTACCCCGAATAGATGGGCTTGTTCATTTTAAGTATCAAATTGTCTCAATCAAGCAATCGAGAACGGTCTCAATTTTGTCTTGCTTATCTGCATCCAGCCCATCGAGCTTCTGTGCCAAGGGAGACCAGCGAATAGGCGTATCAGCGGTGATGTAGGCAGCCAAGATAGAATCAGCACCAGTCTCCAGAGCATTGCAGATGTCG
>JAEDMI010000300.1 GCA_016303085.1 Acetatifactor sp. | reverse complement strand
GCGTTGAATTTAGAAAATGGGCAAATTCAGTGCTGAAGCAGTACATATTGCAGGGATATGCTGTGAACCATAATCGTATCATACAGCTTGGAGAGGTGATTCAGATTATGAAGCGAACCCAAAATGCATTGGATTCGAAACAGGTACTTAATGTAATACAGAAGTACAGTAAAGCTTTGGAACTGCTTGATTCCTATGATCATCAGACTATGGAGCGTCCGAAAGGAAACGCAGCATAGGAAATATTTATCAGACTTTTGCAGGTCAGGAACTATATCCGAGCCTGGAAGAGAAGGCGGCCCACCTGTTATATTTCGTAACAAAAAATCACAGTTTTCTGGATGGAAACAAGAGAATCGCAGCGACAATGTTTCTGTATTTTCTGGATAAGAACGGTGTGCTGTTTATAGATGATGAAAAGATGATAGATGATCATACACTGGTTGCATTGACGATTATGATTGCAGAGTCGAAGCCGGAAGAAAAGGAAATGATGATTACAGTTATTATGAATTGTTTAAGGCCGTAAACTCGGAAAAATATTCATGTCAAAATCGAAATTTGCGGAGGAATTAGAGATGGAAATCAGAGAATATAAAGAGTATAAGGCAGATGATATCCGGTGCCTTTATACAGAGGTTGGCTGGACTGCATATACGGAGAATATGTCGGTGTTGGAGCAGGGATATAAGCATTCGCTGCTGGTCCTGGCAGCATACGAAGATGATGAACTGCTTGGGATCATAAGGGCCGTTGGTGATGGTTTTACCATTGTATTTATTCAGGATATTTTGGTGTATCCGAAAAAGCAGCGTCAGGGGATTGGGACAGCTTTGATAAATGCAGTTCTGAACCGATATCCCGCTGTTCGGCAAATTCAACTGACAACAGACAACACACCTAAAACAGTGGCTTTCTATCAATCGCTGGGCTTCTCTGAATACTCTGAGATAGGCTGTTGCGGATTTATGAGATGTTGACAAATTGGAATTTGGCGAGGTGATAATATGTGCAAAAATAAGAAATTGGTACTTCGGATTATTGCTGTCTCATTGATTGCTTTGGGACTAGTATTGGGTGTTACATGGAATAGCGCTGGGTATTGCATTGGTGATGAACTTTTTATTGCATTAGGTATATCACCGTGGTCAAATGGCTCAAGTGGAACACACTATCCTGCTGTTATTGGTATCTTTGTCATTTTAGTTGGAATTAGCATGTTGAACTTGACCTTAAATAAAAAAACTCGATTGTGGATTTGGACTACAGTTGTTTTGTCCCTCATTGTTTATTACTTAATTATCACTTACATGTAATTGAGCAATTCCAATTTGTTGGGTAGTTGAGCAGAGAGACAACTAATCGAAATTTGGTGATGAGGAGTGGTAGTGGTGAATATTACATATCATGATATTTCCATTAGAAATGCTGAAAAGAAAGATTGTAATCAACTTGCAATCTGGTGGAACGATGGAAAAGTTATGGAACATGCTGGCTTTCCCAACGGACTAGGAACAAGTGCCGCTGAAATTGAAAAACAGATAGCTAATGACGACGACAAAGCAAAACGGCGATTGATAGTCGAATATAAAGGTACTTTAATTGAAGAACTATTCAACCGGGGAGCAAACCTCATTTTTCTTGATACCAATTTAAAAAATACCAGAGCTCAGCATGTTTATGAAATGCTTGGTTTTCGAAAGGTATCTGTTAATATAGACTCATGGAAAAATCAATTAGGAGAATTACAATCATCGGTTAATTATGAGTTGGAAGTTAATGACTTCTGTAATTTGAAGGGTAAAAGATAACTTACAGTTTTAAAAGTTGGAGTAATCGGAAAATCTGGATGACAGGAGTAAAGTCAATGACAATATATCAAAAGTTTTTACGGCTTGGCATCAGCCTTGCATCGGTTGGAATTGAATCAGGGAACGATGATGTATTATACTTTTGCACACCCAAGGGAGCTTCCATCATTGGCTGGGCTGGAATAGATGGTATCCACTATTGCTTCATTCGAGGTTTCGGGGAAGTGGTTTTTGCGGTCAGCCCCATGAATACTGCCCCTGATTTTGTTCACCCTCTGGCAGAGAATTTTACGGACTTCCTGCGTTTGCTGCTGGCGTGTGGAGATGCTGCCGCTTTGGAACAGGCATGGATGTGGGAGAAAGTACAGTTTGAATCCTATTTGGAAGAGAATCCTGTAACTGAAAATCAGAAGGAAACCCTGGCTGAGATTGCTGAAAAGATGAAACTGACGGCAATAGAGAAGCCGTGGGAGTATATCAAATCACTGCAATCGTCTTTTGATTACAGCAAAATCAAGTACACAGAAGAGTATTACGACATAGATATGAACCCGGCAGCAGAATCCACTGTCCCGGAATGGAAGGTCTATTTTGAAGGTAACTTCTGGGGGCATCAGGGAAGGGATCACGCCGGAAAGATAATTCCTATTGATAAGCAGTTTGAGTGGGCTGGATACCATTGGCTGATCCCTGCAGCTTACTCATGCAGCAAGGGCCTGGTGCTTGATTTCTGTATGCGTCTTGAGACAGACGAAAGCCCTTTGTGCCTTCATTTCAATCCACGACTGGAGCTGAACGGGCATGAACTGCGGACATCTCACGGCTGCGCCGTGACCTATAATCCTTGTCTGCCGGATGGAACAGGCATTGAGCTGGAAGCAAAATGCGTTGTAGAGCATTATGGTCTGGATACCTCATACGGTTGGGTCATTTGCAGGGATTCCTTTCCGTGGGCGAGCAAACGCCGACCGGAAATCAGAACGCTTTCTCTAACCATGGAACAGGAGCTGGTTTCCATCCCTGGCCCGCATTTCACAGTGAAAGCTCCCGGCGATTCATTCCGTTTCGTCCATCCGGTGAACCGGACAGCATACACGCTTACCGTACAGGAATTGGAGCCAC
>JAEDMI010000299.1 GCA_016303085.1 Acetatifactor sp. | reverse complement strand
CCCGGCTTTTACTGTTTCTGCCTACTTCCTCATGGAAGCACGTTTCCTCATGAGAGGATCCAGTATTTTTTTACGGATACGCAGATGGGTGGGCGTAACCTCTAAAAGCTCGTCGGTGTCGATGAAGTCCAGAGCCTGCTCCAGAGAAAGAATTCTGGGAGGTGTCAGGCGGAGAGCCTCGTCTGCACTGGAGGAGCGGGTGTTGGTCAGCTGCTTTTTCTTGCAGACATTTACCTCAATGTCTTCACTCTTTCCTGTCTGGCCGATTACCATTCCGGCGTAGACTTTTTCACCGGGACTGATGAAGAGATCGCCTCTTTCCTGAGCGTTGTAAAGGCCGTAAGTTACGGCTTCACCCGCTTCAAATGCAATCAGGGAACCCTGCTTTCTATACTGGATATCTCCTTTGTAGGGAGCATAACCGTCGAAAACAGTGTTCATGATACCGTTACCTTTGGTGTCGGTAAGAAATTCGCCTCTGTAGCCGATGAGACCTCTGGCGGGGATGGAGAACTCCAGGCGGGTATAGGTGCCGCCGGAGAGGGTTCCCATGTTTCGCAGCTCGCCCTTCCTCTGACCCAACTTTTCAATGACTGCTCCTGCAAACTCGTTGGGCACATCAATATAGGCCAGTTCCATGGGCTCTGTGCGCTTGCCGTTTTCATCGGTGTGGTAGAGTACCTCAGCCTTGCTGACAGCAAATTCATATCCCTCGCGTCGCATGTTTTCAATCAATACGGACAGGTGTAACTCGCCTCTTCCCGATACCTTAAAACATTCTGTGGTTTCTGTTTCTTCCACTCGGAGAGATACATCGGTGTTGAGTTCCCGGAACAGTCTGTCGCGGATGTGGCGGCTTGTAACATATTTGCCCTCCTGACCTGCCAGAGGAGAGTCGTTTACCATGAACTGCATGGCGATGGTGGGTTCACTGATTTTCTGGAACGGAATGGGGACTACATTGTCCGGAGAGCAGAGGGTATCGCCGATATGAATATCGGCAATACCGGAGATTGCAACGATAGAGCCGATGCCTGCCTCCTTCACTTCAACTTTATTCAGACCGTCAAATTCATAGAGTTTGCTTACTTTTACTTTAATCTGCTTGTCCGGCTCATGATGGTTGCATATGACAACCTCCTGGTTGACCCTGATGGAGCCGTTGTCAACCTTTCCGACACCGATACGTCCTACATATTCGTTGTAGTCGATGGTACTGATCAGTACCTGAGTCCCTGCGTCAGGGTCTCCCTCCGGAGCGGGTATATAGTTTACAATCGTCTCAAAGAGAGGTTCCATGCTGGTTCCCGGTGCACCGCAATCCATGGAAGCAATACCGGCTTTTGCGGAAGCAAACACAAAAGGACAGTCTAACTGTGAATCATCGGCATCCAGCTCCAGAAACAGTTCCAGTACTTCGTCTACGACCTCATCCGGTCTTGCCTCGGGACGGTCAATCTTATTGATGCAGACGATGACAGGGAGTTTCAATTCCAACGCTTTCCTAAGAACAAACTTTGTCTGGGGCATAGCTCCTTCAAATGCATCCACCACAAGAATTACGCCGTTTACCATCTTCAGCACACGCTCTACCTCGCCGCCGAAATCGGCATGACCGGGTGTGTCTATAATATTGATTTTCGTATTTTTGTACATTACGGCAGTGTTTTTGGAAAGGATGGTGATACCGCGCTCACGCTCAATGTCATTGGAATCCATGACGCGCTCGGCGACTTCCTGACCCTCACGGAACACACCGCTCTGCTTTAACAGCTCATCCACCAGGGTAGTTTTGCCGTGGTCAACGTGAGCGATAATGGCAACATTCCTTACATCTTCTCTTTTCTGTCTCATATATACCTCCTGTCCGATACCAATAAACTCGCATAGTTTTATGGACATTTACAGAAAACACAACTCAAATTTCAAACTGAAACAGTATAGCACTTTTTTTCGACAGGTGCAAGCACTCACACGAAAAAGCGCGGAATAACGCGATGAAAAACAGTTCTAAATACACGGAGTTTATTGTATAAATAATAGTATCAACCGAAGGTGAATAACTTTTCGGCGATATTACCGGAAAAAGTCTTAAAAGTAAGAAGGGAGAACGAAAATGACAGATAAGGTAATTGAAAACAATCAGGTAACGGTGATGGGAGAAATCGTCAGCGGCTTTTCCTACAGCCACGAAATATTCGGGGAAGGATTCTATATGGTGGATGTCAGATGCAAGCGTCTCAGCGAGAGTTATGACATTATTCCTGTCATGGTATCCGAGCGGCTGATGGATGTGAATGCGGATTACATAGGTGAGCTGATTTGCGTGAACGGACAGTTTCGTTCCTACAACCGCCATGAGGAACGCAGAAACCGACTGGTACTCTCCGTATTTGCCAGAGAGGTGAACTTCATTGAAGAGATGGAGGAGAGCTCAAAGACAAACCAGATATTCCTGGACGGATATATTTGTAAAGCGCCTATCTACCGCAAAACTCCTTTGGGAAGAGAAATTGCGGATTTGCTGCTGGCAGTGAACCGTCCCTATGGTAAATCTGACTATATTCCCTGTATCTGCTGGGGGAGAAATGCCCGTTACGCAAACAATTTTAAGGTGGGAGAGCGCTGCGCAGTCTGGGGAAGGATTCAGAGCCGTGAATATATGAAAAAGCTGGATGAAGAGAATGTGGAGAAAAGGGTAGCGTTTGAAGTCTCTGTGAGCAAGCTGGAGCTGTTGGAGGAAGAAAACTGACTCTGTAATTGCCAAATCCCGAAAAGTGTGATATTCTTATTCGTAATGACAACGCAGGAAGAATGCGAGGTGTGATATGGCAAAAGGGTTGATATATATCTATGCGGGTGACGGTCGGGGTAAGTCACCGGCTGCAATCGGAAGAGCCGTTCAGGCGGCAGTGGAGGGGAAGCATGTGGTGATTATCCAGTTCCTGAAAGGAAA
>JAEDMI010000298.1 GCA_016303085.1 Acetatifactor sp. | reverse complement strand
ATACAAGTTGTACGCAGAAAATAAATACAACTTAGGAAGATCACAGGAATACTATGAAATATAATAGAAACGAGGGAAAGGAATGAGTGGCGAAGTATTACTGAGTTGTACCGGTGTTTGTAAAAACTTCGGTGCGACGCGAGCACTTGTCAACGTAGACTTCGAGCTGAAACGCGGAGAAGTATGCGGACTGATCGGCGAAAATGGCAGTGGCAAATCAACATTAACCTCCATTTTTGCCGGTGTACAACCGCCGACCAGCGGTAATCTTTTTCGCGCCGGTACAGCCTATCAGCCAACCTGTATGGTCGATGCCCAAAAAGCCGGTGTCGCAATGATCGTTCAGGAAATCGGTACGCTTCCATCGATCGATGTAGCTGCAAATATCTTTATCGGAAACTATGAGATGTTCAGCAAACTCGGTAAGTTGGATGTAAAGCGGATGTATCAGGGGGCAGATAAGATTCTGGACGAAATCGGTTGTGGTGATACGATCAAATCCCATACTCCTGTGGCAGCGCTGAACTTTGAAGACAGAAAGATTGTCGAAATCGCCCGCGCCATGTATCTCAAGCCGGATATTCTCGTTATCGATGAGTCCACCACGGCATTGGCGCAAAAAGGCCGCCAGATTATCTACAGACTCATCAACAAAATGCGCGAAGAAAACAAGGGCGTTATCTTTATCTCTCACGACCTGGAGGAGCTGGAGCAGGTTTGCAACAAGATCACTTGTCTGCGCGACGGACATGTTGTCGGCCACCTGGAAGGCGATGCGATCAAGGTAGCGAATATGCGGCCAATGATGGTTGGTCGCGAACTGCAGGGCGACTATTACAGAAGTGACTGGGATGGAAGCAGCAGCGACGAAGTTGTTCTGGATGTTCGCCATATCACCTCTGCAGACGGTTATGTCAAAAACTTCAGTATTCAGCTGCACAAGGGCGAGATCCTTGGTTTTGGCGGATTGGCTGACTGCGGTATGCATGAAGTTGGTCGTATGATCTTCGGTCTCAGCGAAAAAATCACTGGTGAAGTTGTTTATATGCCGGAAAACAAAGCATTGAACACGATCCAGGATGCTATCGGCATTCGAATGGGCTACATCTCAAAAGACAGAGACAACGAATCCATCATCCTGAACGCCAGTATTCAGGATAACACGCTGATGGCTTCTTATCGAAAGCTGTCCAAAGGTGGACTGATCTTGCCGAAGGCAGAGAAGCGCTTGTCGGACAAGCAGATCGAAACCATGCGGACAAAATGTGTTTCCGGCAAGCAGTACTGCAATCAGCTTTCCGGCGGCAACAAGCAAAAGGTTGCCTTCTCCAAATGGTTGGCGGCAGAGAGCGATATCTTTATTATGGACTGTCCTACCCGTGGCATCGACATTGGTGTTAAGGCCGCCATGTATAAAATGATCTATGAATTCAAAAAGCAGGGCAAGGCGATCATCATGATCTCTGAGGAACTCCCGGAGCTGATCGGTATGAGCGACCGTATGATCATTATGAAGGATGGCGCCATCACAGCGGAAGTTATGCGTTCTGAAACAGTATCTGACAGCCAGCTGATTGAGTACATGGTCTAAGAGAGGAGGGAGATCGATGCGTACAGAAAAAATTACAGCGAACATGACGGAAGACAAGATCCAGGCAGATCTGAATAGAAAAGCAAATCAGCGAAACAGAATTACATCTGTTCTCCCCTTTATGGGTCCGATCGTAGTCTTTGTTTTGTTTACAGCATTAACCCGCGGCAAATTTGTTTCAGGAGAGAATCTGAAGCTTCTGCTGAATCAATGCTACACAATGGTCATAGTCGTAATCGGCGGTGCATTTCTGTACTCGATCGGTGGTTTGGATATGGCCATCGGTACGGTTATGGGTATTAGCGGCATGGTCATGACGCTGATGATGAATTCTGGTATTCCCATTCTTCTAAGTTTCTTGGTCGGTATGATTTTGGCCATCGGCTTAATGAGCATTACGGCCTGTGCAAAAAACTATCTGCACATTACGCCGTTTATTGCATCGCTGTGTATTATGAACATTTGCCAAGGCATTATGCTGACGGTCATGGTGAAACATGGCGTTATCACCTTTCCGTACAGTAGATTCCTGTGGATGGACACAGTTCCGTTCCGGGTGCTGATATTGGCAGTTTTGATCATTGCGGGATACATCCTGTTTAATTTGACAAGTTTAGGTAAATCGTTGAAAGCGATCGGCGGTAATCCTACGGTAGCGAAAATCAGCGGAATCAAGGTGGAACGCGTTACCTGGCTGGCCTATGTCATTATGGGCATCGTATTGGCAATTGGTGCAGTTTTTTCTTTGATGCGTTCCGGTACTGCTGACGCCGCAGTTGGCAGCGGTCTGAATCTAAATGTGATGACAGCAGTGGTTCTTGGTGGATTCCCTTTGACAGGAGGCGCCAATGCAAAATTCAGCGCACCCATTATCGGTGCATTGACGGTCACCTGCTTGACCAACGGCCTCGCGTTGATGGGGCAAACCAGTTTTTTGGGATATGCGGTCAAGGGTATTTTGTTCCTGATCGTTGTAGGTTTGACCTATGAAAAGTCCAAAGGAAAACTAATCAGCTAAAAGAAAGGAAGAATCAAAATGAAAAAATGGATCGCGTTATTGTTAGCCCTGGTCATGATGCTGGGCATGGTAGCCTGCGCTGCAGATGCTCCCGAAGAAGCAGAAGATCCCGTCTCCAAGGAAGAAAAAGCACCCGAAGAAGAAGCTGCTCCCGCAGAAGAGCTTGCAGTCCCGGAACAGGCAACGGATGCCGAAATCGGCGGATATAAGATTGGCTTCTTCTATTTGCCCGCTTCGGATGGCCTGTCCGCACAGTATCATTATGCGCTGGACTGGATCTCCAACATCACAAATTGCGAAATGGCTTATTATGATATGAGCACGTACTCTGCCGAAGACATGACAACAGCTGTTGAAAGTCTGACTTCTGTCGGCTGCGACG
>JAEDMI010000027.1 GCA_016303085.1 Acetatifactor sp. | reverse complement strand
AACCTTCAGGGAGGTATCACGAACCTCTCTTGCCTTCTCACCGAAGATTGCACGAAGCAGTCTCTCTTCTGCGGTCAGCTCCGTCTCTCCCTTGGGCGTTACTTTACCCACAAGGATATCACCTGCACGAACTTCCGCACCGATTCGGATGATACCTCTGTCATCCAGATCTTTCAGAGCGTCATCGCCTACGCCGGGAACATCGCGGGTAATTTCCTCGGGTCCCAGCTTGGTGTCACGGGCCTCTGCCTCGTATTCTTCAATATGAACGGATGTATACACATCTTCCTGTACCAGTCTCTCGGAAAGCAGGACAGCATCCTCGTAGTTGTAGCCTTCCCAGGTCATGAAGCCAATCAGAGGGTTCTTACCGAGAGCAAGCTCGCCCATAGCGGTAGAAGGACCGTCTGCGATTACCTGTCCGGCTGCCACATGGTCGCCCTTAAACACAATGGGCTTCTGGTTATAACAGTTGGACTGGTTGCTTCGTGAGAACTTGGTCAGGCGGAACTCTTCCTTCTCTCCGTCATCATAAGTCATTCTGATCAGGTTGGAAGATACATGGTCAACAGTTCCGGCCTTTCTGGCAATCACACATGCTCCGGAGTCCACAGCCGCCTTCGTCTCCATACCCGTACCTACCACGGGAGCTTCTGTATTCAGAAGGGGCACAGCCTGACGCTGCATGTTGGAACCCATCAGCGCACGGTTTGCATCGTCGTTCTGCAGGAAAGGAATCAATGCAGTTGCAACAGAGAATACCATGCGGGGCGACACATCCATGAAATCAAACATGGAACGGGGATACTCGGAAGTCTCATCAAGATAACGACCGGATACGGTGGTGCGGACAAAGTGACCCTCCGCATCCAACTGTTCACTTGCCTGTGCCACATGATAATTATCCTCTTCATCTGCAGTCATATAGACAACCTCATCGGTAACCACAGGATTCTGAGGGTCAGTTTTGTCAATCTTTCTGTAGGGCGCTTCAACAAAGCCATACTCGTTGATACGCGCATAGCTTGCCAGAGAGTTAATCAGACCGATGTTCGGACCTTCCGGTGTCTCGATGGGGCACATTCTTCCGTAGTGGGAATAGTGTACATCTCGAACCTCGAATCCGGCACGGTCTCTTGACAGACCGCCGGGTCCCAGAGCGGACAGACGTCTCTTGTGGGTAATCTCACTCAAAGGGTTATTCTGGTCCATGAACTGGGACAGCTGGGAGGAACCGAAGAATTCCTTCACTGCCGCGGTCACAGGCTTAATATTAATCAGGGACTGAGGGGATATCTCATCTGTGTCATGTGTGGTCATACGCTCACGCACGACTCTCTCCATTCTGGACAGTCCGATGCGATACTGATTCTGAAGCAGCTCACCTACCGCACGGATACGTCTGTTGCCCAGATGGTCAATATCATCATCATTGCCCAGGCCATACTCCAGATGCATGTTGTAGTTGATGGATGCAATGATATCCTCTTTGGTAATGTGCTTGGGCACAAGCTCATGTACATTCTTCTTAATTGCCTCGGCAAGCTTCTCAGCGTCATCGCCGAACTCCTGAAGTATCTGTGCCAGAACAGGATAGTAAACACGCTCGTGAATACCGAAATCTCTGGGATTGCAGTCTACAAAGCTTGTCAGGTCAACCATCATATTGGAAAGAACCTTTACGTTTCTCTCCTCGGTCTGGATGTATACGAAAGGAACGGCTGCATTCTGAATCGTGTCAGCCAGTTCTGCACTTACCTTGTCTCCCGCAGAGGCAAGGATTTCTCCGGTGGAAGGATCTACCACGTCCGCCGCCAGAATCTGGTGTCTGATTCTGTTTCTGAAAGCTAACTTCTTATTAAATTTATATCTGCCGACTTTAGCCAAATCATATCTACGGGGGTCGAAGAACATAGCGTTGATAAGGCTCTCCGCACTTTCAACACTGAGGGGCTCTCCGGGACGGATTTTTTTGTACAACTCCAACAGACCCTCCTGATAGTTCTCAGCAGTGTCCTTGGTAAAGCTCGCTTCAATCTTGGGCTCATCTCCGAATACTTCACGGATTTCGTCATTGGTTCCGATACCCAGTGCACGAATCAGTACTGTAACAGGAACCTTACGGGTTCTGTCCACACGTACATAGAAGACATCGTTGGAATCGGTCTCGTACTCCAGCCATGCTCCACGGTTGGGAATTACGGTACAGGAGAATAACTTCTTACCGATTTTGTCATGCCCGATTGCATAATAGATACCGGGAGAACGAACCAGCTGGCTGACGATAACTCGCTCAGCACCATTGATTACGAAAGTACCTGTCTCTGTCATCAGAGGAAGGTCTCCCATGAATATTTTATGCTCGCTGATTTCTTCCTTTTCCTTGTTGTACAGACGAACCGTAACCGTCAAAGGTGCCGCATAAGTAGCATCTCTCTCTTTACACTCTTCAATAGAATACTTCACATCGTCCCTGCACAGTTCAAAATCCACGAACTCCAGGCTCAAGGAGCCGCTGTAGTCAGCGATAGGAGAGATATCGTCGAAAACCTCTTTCAGGCCTTCGTCAAGGAACCACTGATAGGAGTCCTTCTGGACTTCAATCAGGTTGGGCATTTCCAGAACCTCTTTCTGTCTCGCATAACTCATACGCATAACCTTAGAACCGGCTACCGGACGTATTCTGTTCTTTTCCATTGACATTTCACCCCGTTCTTTCTGATCATTTGGTGCAAGCCTTAAGCCCTCCATGCGCACAGCAGCAGAGCCGATGTGTGAATAGGGCATGGCAATACTGTCAAAAAGGCATAGCACTGCACAATAGTGCATCGTCTATATTAACACAAACTTGTCAATGGGTCAAGATAAAATTTGTTTTATCCCGGAAAATTTTTGATAATATATAAGAAATTAGAATAATTTAGAATATTCTACACACGCCAATACAACAAAATAAACAAGTGGCCCTTCATGCAAGCATGAGAGCCACTTCTTCATTTTGTTGTGCAGTCACTCGCTTATCACGACTACTTTAAAGTAACCTTAGCGCCAACTTCCTCAAGCTTCTTCTTGATGTCCTCAGCCTCTTCCTTGGAAGCGCCTTCCTTAACTACCTTGGGAGCTCCGTCAACAACGTCCTTAGCTTCCTTCAGGCCAAGACCGGTTACTTCACGAACAACCTTGATAACCTTAACCTTCTCAGCGCCAACCTCGGTCAGCTCTACGTCGAACTCGGTCTTCTCTTCCTCAGCTGCTGCTGCGGGGCCTGCTGCTGCAACTACAACACCTGCTGCTGCAGATACGCCGAACTCCTCTTCACAAGCCTTTACAAGGTCATTTAACTCTAATACGGTCAACTCTTTGATAGCATCAATCAGTTCCTGAGCTGTTAATTTAGCCATTTTAATAATCCTCCATTTTTTAATTTGATAATTTGTAGTTACTCTGCAATACTATTCAGCATCTGCAGGTGCCTCTTCAGCGGCGGGAGCTGCTGCGGGTGCTTCACATGCGGAAGCGCCGCCTTTTTCTGCCAGCTGATTCATAACACGAGCAAAATTGGTGATAGGACTCTGCAAGCTGCCAAGCAACTTGGAAATAAGTACCTCTCTGGAAGGAATGTTTGCGATAGCTGCCATTCCCTTCGCATCGTATACAGTACCTTCTACCACGCCGCCCTTGATTTCCAGCTTGTCAGCCTTTTTAGCGAACTCAGCCAGTACTCTTGCGGGAGCAGTTGCATCCTCGGTGGAAATTGCCACAGCGCTGGGTCCTTCCAAATACTGGGTCAGGCCTTCAAACGCGGTATCCTTGAATGCACGGGTCATGAAGGTATTCTTGTACACCTTGTAGGTAACTCCTGCCTCACGCAGACTCTTACGAAGCTGTGTGTCCTGCTCAACGGTAAGTCCGCGGTAATCCACAACGACTACAGACTGAGCATCTTTGATGTTGGCAGAAATCTCATCTACGATGGGCTGTTTTAATTCAACCTTTGCCATTTCTTTACCTCCTTATAATATTTTGTGGGGAATATCCCCCGCCGAAAGGAGTTTTATAAAAGAAAAGCCTTCCTGAAGACAGGAAGGCAAAAAGTCTTAATAAAAACTCTTTCCTCGGTAGGCGTCTTACGAACTTACCTGTTCTCGCAAGCGAGACTTTGACCTACTGTCTTCGGCATGGTCTTACGACCGGTTAAGATAATACCATAAGGGGCTGACTGCTGTCAACCCCCTATTTTCAAAACTTAATATTTTGCAACACTGACTTTTACGCCGGGGCCCATGGTGCTGGTCAGGGTGATGCTCTTCAGATACTGACCCTTCAGTGCGCTGGGCTTAGCCTTTACAATAGCATCCATCAGTGCATTGAAGTTCTCCTGCAGAGCTTCTTCTGTGAAGGAAGCCTTACCTACGGGAACATGCACGATGTTTGTCTTGTCAAGTCTGTACTCAATCTTACCGGCTTTGATATCGTTTACGGCCTTGGTAACATCCATTGTAACGGTACCGGCCTTGGGGTTGGGCATGAGACCCTTAGGTCCCAGAACCTTACCGAGACGTCCTACAACGCCCATCATGTCGGGGGTTGCCACCACTACGTCAAAATCGAGCCAGCCGTCATTCTGAATCTTGGGAATCAGCTCTTCGCCGCCAACGTAATCAGCGCCTGCAGCCTCTGCCTCGTTTACCTTATCGCCCTTTGCAAATACCAGAACTTTTACAGTCTTACCTGTTCCGTTGGGCAGTACAACCGCACCACGAATCTGCTGTTCAGCGTGACGTCCGTCACAACCGGTTCTGATGTGTACTTCGATGGTCTCATCAAATTTTGCTGTTGCAGTCTTCTTTACCAAAGCGATTGCATCGTTAGGCTCGTAGAATGTTGCGCGGTCTACAAGCTTTGCAGCCTCGGTATATTTCTTACCATGTTTCATTATTTTACCTCCTAGGTTCCAGCGACAACCTTTGTTGTCTCCCAATCATTTTTTGTTACTCTTCTACAGTAATACCCATGCTGCGTGCGGTACCTGCGATCATGCTCATAGCAGCCTCGAGGCTTGCAGCGTTCAGGTCGGGCATCTTCATCTCGGCGATCTCCTGCAGCTTAGCCTTGGAGATGGTTGCGACCTTGGTCTTGTTAGGTGCACCTGAACCGGATTTGATGTTGCATGCCTTCTTAAGCAGTACTGCTGCAGGGGGAGTCTTCGTAATGAAACTGAAAGATCTGTCTGCATATACAGTGATTACAACGGGGATGATAACATCTCCCTTGTCTGCTGTCTTTGCGTTGAACTGCTTTGTAAATTCAACGATGTTCACACCATGCTGGCCTAATGCGGGACCAACAGGGGGAGCCGGTGTAGCTTTGCCGGCAGGAATCTGTAACTTAATGTAGCCTTCTACTTTCTTTGCCATTTTGGCACCTCCTATATTGTGGTAAGCCGTCATTACAGTTTTTCGACTGTATAAGTCCGACGGCGGTTCGGCGCAGGGACTGCGTGTTTACGCTCCTGCTCCCACTTTGTTGCCGGGGCAAATGCCCCAATATATCTGACAGCTTGCGCTGCAAATACCGAAATTAAAGCTTTCTGACTTCTGCAAAGCTAATCTCCACAGGAGTCTCTCTTCCGAACAGTTCAACGTTAATCGTAGCTGTCTGCTTGCCGTAGTCAAGCTTCTGAACAACACCGACGGTATCCTTCCAGACGCCTGCCACAACTGCGATGCTGTCTCCTTCCACAAAATCGATGGAGACATTTTCGGTCTTAATACCCAGGGGCTTCATCTCTGCTTCCGTAAGAGGAACGGGCTTACTTCCCGGTCCGACGAAGCCTGTAACACCACGGGTATTCCGAACAACGTACCATGTGTCGTCGTTCATTTCCATATTGAGGAGCACATATCCGGGAAACATCTTCCGCTGAACAGTCTTCTTCACACCGTTCTTTAACTCCACAACTTCCTCCAGAGGAACTCTTACTTCCAGAATCTGCTCTGCAAGGTTCTTGTTGTTCTCGATAGTCTTCTCAATATTGGCTTTGACCTTGTTCTCATATCCCGAATAGGTATGAACCACATACCATTTTGCCTCTGCCATACAATCACCCTCGCTCTAAATTGATGTTAAGAAGTGCACGCCATTTTTTGCAACGTAGTCAATTAATGCAATGATAACGCCCACAACAATCGAGATTGCTACGACAGCAACAGACTGCTTTAAGGTTTCCTGTCTGTCCGGCCATACAATTTTCTTAAATTCGGCTTTCACCCCACTGAAGAAACCGGGGCCCTTCTTCTTTTCTGCAGAATCTCCCATTTCTTGCCCTCCAAATTTTTGGCTGTCGCCCCTTAACCATTGCTTACCAGGTTTCTGAGGGAACATTACTTGGTTTCTGAAGAAACATCACTTTGTTTCTGAAGAAACATTATTTTGTTTCTTTGTGCAATGTATGTGTCTTGCAGAATCTACAATACTTCTTTGTTTCCATTCTGTCAGGATGAGTCTTCTTATCCTTGGTAGTATTGTAGTTACGCTGCTTGCACTCGGTACAAGCTAAAGTGATTTTTGTACGCATATCGGCTACCTCCACTCTTTTTTAAGCATAAAAAAAAGACCTAAATCTTATCTCGCCTGAATAATATACCACAGGGGGCACGTCCCGTCAACAGTTTTTTCATAAAACCCTTGTTTCTACTTATTAAATGTGCTACAATGTAGACATAAAAGTGGGAACCCAGACACATTTCCCATGAACTGGAAACGGAATTTCAGTATACACCATATTATTTGTATTGTCACTACATTTCACGGAAGAAAGGAGGCGTGGCAATGAGTTCTGTTCTCAACGCGGTATACAATAACTATCTCACAGCTTATACCCCGAAGGCTCTGACCCGGTACGACACTCACAAAAAGAGTGAGCTTCGCAGCGTATACAATTCCATTGTCAAATTAAATAAAGAAGCCCCCTGGTATCTTCCGACCACCAACAAGGATACCCAGCGATACGCTGTAGATATTAAGGAGAACGCCCGGGAACTGCACAACACCATCGCACAGTTGGGCGGTCTGGAGGAAGACGGACTTTTTAATAAGAAGAGCGCTTATTCCTCCGATGAGAATGTTGTGTCCGCTTCCTACATCGGCCCCCGTACCTCGGACGACCAAATTCCTTCCCTTGAACTGGAAATACGTTCTCTTGCCTCTTCGCAGGAGAATCTTGGTCTGTTCCTGCCTGAAGCAAAGGTAGGACTTGTTCCGGACACCTATTCTTTCGATGTGTCCATCAATGAAATGAATTACGAATTTCAATTTGCCGTGGGCGAATCCGAGACAAACAGGGATGTACAGGAACGCCTGGTTCGACTGATAAACAATTCCGGTGTCGGTATCAGGGCAGAATTGGCAGAAGCTGACGGCAGAACCTCCCTGCGGCTGACCTCGGAAGCCACCGGATTAAGTCAGGGCAAAACTCATCTGTTCCACATCAGCGATGACAAGACCAGCAAGCGTGCCGGCACCGTCGAGTACTTCGGTCTGGATTACACCAGCCGTGAAGCCGCCAATGCCGATATCAGTGTAAACGGTGAGGAGCGAAGCCCTTCCTCAAACCATTTCACCATCGGCAAGCTGTTTGAGGTACAGTTAAACGGCATAACCGAAGAGGGCAGCCCCGTAACGCTTGGGCTGAAGACGGATGTGGAATCCCTCACCGATAATATTTCCCATCTGATCGGTGGCTATAACGATTTTGTAAAAGCTGCTTCCTCCTATGTGGAGACCCAGTCCAAGAGCAGGCAGCTGGTCAATGAGATGAAAGGGATTGCCGGTATCTACAGTAATTCTCTGGAGTCTCTGGGTGTCACTCTCTCGGAGGACGGCACATTAAGCGTCGACCGTGAGCTGTTGCGCCAGTCGGCCATGCAGTCCGAGGATGTGGCAGAAACCTTTGAGAGCCTGAAAAATCTGTCGGACATGCTCCTGAAAAAGAGCAATCAGGTTTCCCTGAACCCTATGAACTATGTACAGAAGACCGTGGTGGCTTACAAAAACCCGGGGCATAATTTCGTCAGCCCCTATACCACCAGCGCCTACAGTGGCATGATGTTCAACAGCTATTGTTAAAAAGCTTCCTTACTTTTGCACCGGTAAGGAAGCTTTTTTATGCTTAATCTCTATTCAGTTCACTCTCCGCCAGTTTCAGCGCTTCCGCTATCACCTTATCCATGTCATAGTATTTATACTGTCCCAGTCTGCCTCCGAAGAACACATTCTTCTCCTTCGCCGCCAGTTCGGCATACTTAGAATACAGGCTGCTGTTTCGCTCGTCATTGATAGGATAATAGGGCTCGTCCCCTCTCTTCCAGGAAGCGGGATACTCTCTTGTAATCACCGTATCGGGCTGTGTACCGAACTCAAAATGCTTGTGCTCAATAATGCGGGTATAAGGAATATCTCTTTCCGTGTAGTTCACCACGGCATTGCCCTGATAATTGTCGCAACCCTCCAGAACTTCTTCCTCAAACCGAAGGGACCGATACTGCAGCTCACCCAGACAGTAGTCAAAATACTCGTCAATCATTCCGGTGTACACAATCTTGTCAAAGCTGTCTCCCCGGTCTGTGCTTTCCAACTCCCCTGAACAGTTTACCGACCCGCGCCCGGGCACTTTTGCGCCGGTGCTCTGTACAAACTCCTGAAAGGATACTCCCAGTTTCACGGGAATACCTTCCAGCAGCTTCTCCACAATCTGCGTGTAACCACCCACGGGAATTCCCTGATACCTGTCCGTGAAATAATTATTGTCATAAGTAAAGCGCACGGGAAGACGTCTGATAATAAAAGCCGGAAGTTCACTGCAGCTTCTGCCCCACTGTTTTTCGGTATAGCCCTTCACCAGTTTTTCGTACACATCTCTGCCCACCAACGACAGGGCCTGTTCCTCCAGGTTTGCCGGTTCAGCCGTTTTGGGGTTTCCCGCGGTTTCAGTCTCCCCAAAAGCAGCTCTTGCCTCTCTCTTCTGACGCTCGATAATCTCCCGGGCTTCCGCCGGAGTTTTAATCCCCCA
The DNA here is from genome assembly GCA_016303085.1 of Acetatifactor sp. Lineage (GTDB taxonomy): Bacteria > Bacillota > Clostridia > Lachnospirales > Lachnospiraceae > Acetatifactor. The sequence continues at coordinate 7,794 of JAEDMI010000027.1, read as the reverse complement.
CATTCTGCTGAAGGTATTCATATTAAAAGGGAGATTATACAATTCCTCTCCATAGACCGCAACAGGTGAATTCACAAAGTTGTTAAACTCCGCAAAACGGTTTACATAGTTCCAGATTTTTTGATCGGAGGTATGAAATATGTGGGCTCCGTACTTGTGTACCCGGATGCCTTTTTCCTCCTCCGTATAAATATTTCCGCCCAAATGCTCTCTCTTGTCGATACAGAGGCACTTTTTCCCCGCTGCTGCAGCCTCATGGGCAAACACCGCTCCGAAAAGCCCCGCACCTACAATCAGGTAGTCGTATCTCATTACTTTTTCTTTCCCTTTGCCTTGTATTTTTCAATCTGTACAAAATCATCCATCAGCTCCAGAATCTTGTCACGTCCGGTCTGATTCAGCCTGACATAATTTTGCATGACTCTGTTTTCCAAAAGCTGGGCGCCCAGAGAGGTATCTCTCTCCAGCGAAGAGAAATCCACGGGATTCAGGCTGAGCTTGTCGCACATTTTAATCACAGTGCCGTAAGCCATTCCCTCAATGCCCCGCTCCAGAGCAGTAACCAGCGTACTGTAGGGAATATTCATTTCCATGGCAAACTGACGCACACTGCGGTATTGTCTCAAGATTTCTTTTTTCAGGATTTCTGCTTTTGTCATTTTCTTTCCCTCCATGCCAAAGGTTGGTTTAGTATATATGGATAATATACGATTTGACGTATGCTTTTTCAAGGGAATTTCCAAAAATTAAGAGGAATTTAATAGTTGATTCCGTATATCTGCACCACCTCCAGCAGGTCGCTTTGATACAGGTCTGCCGGAGTGACAACAAGACCTCCGTTGCTGTCCAAATCATACCCGAAATGTGCATAAGCCGTCCAGACCAGGTGTGCACACTGAGTGCAGGAAAGGGGCTCCGAATCCGTCTCTCCATTCCCGTCCGTAAAGCTGGCTAAATCATAAGGGATGTCCGCTAAGTGCTCCGCGGCATAGTCTGCAATTCTCTCTGTCTCCTCCGGACTGCTGTCCTTTAACCGCAAAAGTACAAAGCCGGGATACTCTTTCCAGTGCTCCAAATTACAGAACCCTGAATTCTGCCCGATGGCAAATGCTTCCAGAACCTGCCCTGTCTCTCCGTCTGTCACAAGTCCCGCGTGCCCGCTGCGCCAGCCGAAAAAATGGCTGTTGAAGGTAACGAGAATATCACCGGTGCTGACAGCAGGCATAAAATTCCCCTGCAATTCATCCTCCCTCGTAATGCGCTCACCACGGCAGAACGGATTTGATGGCTTGCACTCATATTCTATAGGTGCAAAAAATCTCTGTTGCAGATACAAAAGTTCCTCCTCCCGCCCTTCCCGATACAGCTCCTCCGCACCCGGTCTGCCTAAGCCGGTCTGCCGAAACAGAGTCCCGTAATCTTCTTCCGAAAGCTCTGCTTTTTCCAAAAGGGGCTTCAGGTCTATCCGGGCATATCCCGGCGTGTAATGTGCATCCCGCTCCGCTTCCGCCGTCCATAAAAAGAGAGCGGCGACAGCGCTGAAAAGGAAAATTTCAAACCGAATAACACAACTTCCTCTCCCTCGCATCGCCGCTCCTCCCGAATTGTTTTTCTCCTATCAGGATGAGCAAAAATGCTCTGAAATATTTAATTTATCATTTTTGCTTACTGCTTATTGTCCATAAACCGGGGCTGTACCACATTGGTCTGGCTCATGCTCTTGTAATAGTCATACGCTGCCTTTGAGCTTTTACGGCTCCGATTTAGATTATTTCTCTCCCTGCGGAAATAGTCTTCCACAAGTTTCTTGTTTCGGGCTTCCTGCGCTTGAATACCGACGCTCTCCTCCGTCACCCTGCTTACAAGTTCCTGCAGTCGTTTAATCTGCTCCGCATATCTCTCCCGGTTGCCTGCCAGTTCCTCAGCTACCTTCGCATACAGTGTTTCAAAACCGTTATCTAAGGCTGTCAGTTCATCAATCAGCGCGCCCTTCTCTGCCACATACTCATCAAACTTATCCAGTTCCACATTGTCGGAGCGGAAAATCTCCTGCTGCCGCAGATTATAATCCTGAATCTTTGCCATGACCTGCAACTTCTTCTGCAGACTTTCCTCCAGGATATTCAGATAATTCTCGGTCATTTTTCTTTCCGCCTTTACTGTTTATTCTGTTTCATGACTTCCTTCCACGTATCTCTCATGGAATGCAGATGCAGATTTACTTCCTCCAGAATCTCCTTATCCTTTTTCAGGTTTGCTTCCACCAGCCTTTTACTGAGATAGGAGTAAACCCTGTCAAAGTCCTCCGCCACCGGATAATTCATATCCAGAGTCTGGCGGAAATAATCAATGATCCTCTCCGTCTTGGTAATATGGGTGTGCGCTTTTTCAATATCCTTCTGCTCCACCGCCAGAATAGCAATATTGCAAAACTTAATTGCACCGTCATAGAGCATCAGGGTAAGTTCCGCCGGAGATGCGGTCAGAATTTTGCTGTTATTATATTGTGCGTATGCGCCGGGTAATGCCATAGTAGCCTCCTGCCTTTCTGTATTTCAATCCTTTTATTGTCCGCCGCCCAACAGGCTTGTCACTGCACTGGCATTGTTCTGCATCTTTGCCATAGCAGTCTCCATTGCCGCAAACTTAGCATACCACTTGTCCTCGTAGTCTGACAGTTTAGCCTCCAAATCCTTAATTTTGGAATTATAATCCTCATAATCGGATTTCATCTTCTTGTCATCATAAAAGCTTCCGAAGCTTCTGTAGCCTTCTACTGCTTTGGACTGATCCGACATGGCAGCATATATATTCTGGGAAAGCTTTGTAAAGAAAGCGATTACGGTATCAGGGTCTGACGCAATCATGCTCTTGAGCTTATCTGCATTTCCGGAGGTGTCGCTGTCATCGGGGTCTCCGTCAATGTGATAGGCATTTTTCTCATTGTCCGGCGCAATAAAATAGCTTAACGTCTCAATGCCGAATTCGGACAGATACATTGTCTTACCGTTAACCTCGGCTCCCTTCATCATGGTTTCCTTCAGGGCCGAACTGATGCTGCTCAGCGAATTGTCTCTGCGAAGTAAGGAGTCTTTAATCTTCTGCTCGTACTTCTCTATCTCGCTCTCAGACATGGCTTCCTTTTCCTCGTCTGTCAGCGGCTCATAGTCCTTGGCAGAATCCGCATTGTAAAGCTTATCCATCTCATTGATTAAGGAATTGTACTCCTTAAGGAAATTCTTAATCATGTCATAGATACCGTCGGTATCCTGCTGGGTGGTAACGGTAACCTTCTCTCCGTTTGTCTCGCTCAGTGCCGTAAAGGTAAGACCGTTAATTTCAAATACATTATCATTACTGAAAAACTCAGCATTGTTTAATGTAATCTTGGCGTTCTGACCCTGAATAAAAGTAGCGCCTCTCTCATCGGAATCCTCTGCCGGAATGTTTAACCCCAATGCCTTCAGCGTGCTGTCATCACCGGTGATTTTAAAGTTGCTGTCCTCACCGGATTCCTTGGCGCTGATGAAAAATCTCTGCTGCTTTGCATCGAAATTTGCATTGAGTCCCTGCTCCTTCAACTTGGTCAGCACGTCGGATATGGTTGTCTCCGAAGTCAACTCAATATCTACCTCCGTACCGTCCTGCTTAGTCAGCTTCAGATTTTTTGCAATCTCATTTCCGTTGGCATCCTTCTCGAAGGTCATCAAATCGCTCATCTTTGTCAGAGCGCTCAGTTCCTCGTCGCTTGCTCCCGCAATCTTGGAAACTTTATCTCCGGTGAGATACGCCGTCTTCGCAAGCTGATTGATTTCCAGACTCTGCACGCCGTTCACAGCGTCTTCTCCGGTAATCACACTGACTGCGTTGCTGTTGGAAACCTTTGTGGTTTTTTTGCTGTAGGCATCGGAAAAACGCATATTGCTCAAGTATTTGGACTGAAGATTCTTCAGCTTAGTATTCAGTTCCTTCCAGATATCCTGCTTCCACTGCAGTTTCGTCTGGTCCTTTTTTGCCGTGTCAACCTTTGTCTTTTTTGCTTCCACCAGCTGCTGAACAATGGATTCCGTATCCATACCGGACATCAGTCCGCTCAATCTCATTGCCATACTGTTTCCTCCTAACGTCTCTCATCCACCAGGATGCCTGCCATATCCCATACCCTTGCAATCATATCAAGGGTTTTTTCGGGAGGAAGTTCCTTAATCACTTCCTTGGTGGTCTTATCCACAATCTTAATGGTCACCCGGTTGGTGTCCTCGTGAATGCCGAATACCGCCTCGGAATTTGCCATACTCTTATTCAGCTGCTCCACCGCCTTACGAATCTGGTCATTGGAAGCCTGCTGTTCTTTGCCCTGCTGCTCGCCGCTGTCAGCCCGACCCTTATCCTGTGCGTTCTCCACAATGTTCGTGGTCTGGTCTACTCTCTCCGCAGCCCTCACGCTGCTGTCTGCGCCTTCAGGCCTCTCCGTCTGTACGGGTGCCTGCTTTTGTACCACACTTCCCTGTGCCTGTACTGTCATCATACTTGAAATCGGTTCAATTGCCATAATACCCACCTCCGTGTGAAATCTGTTTTCCGTATCGGAAAGAACTTTTCTATTTCCTTTATCGGAGACTTACCCCAAAAAATTAACAGGGCTTTTATTATCCCAGAAGATTTTTCAATGCATCCATTCCATCCGCGTTTACAGCTTCTTTGTTGGCATTTTGTATCTGCACATAAACCTCCTTGCGGTACACAGGAACCTCCTTGGGAGCGGTGATGCCGATTTTCACCTGGTCACCCTTCACCTCCAGAACGGTAACCTCTATATTGTTGTTGATAACGATTGCCTCGTTTTTCTTTCTCGATAATGCCAGCATCCTACTCACCTGCCTTTCCGGCTTGCAGAATTTCATAGATAGGGAATTTCACGGGATAATCTCCATTCTCCACGATAATCTGGCATGCTTTATGCTCTTCCACATTGATAACAAAAGGTCCCTGCAGATTGACGCTCATCTGTGTCAAATCATTGGGCACGGTAACGGTCACCAGAACCAAAATATTATCCGCATTAATATTTCCGGCGGATGCCAGCAATTCGTCATTTACCTCCGGGTCATAGTCCGGTTTTACCACCAGCGGATCCATCACAGGCATTGCAAATCCGGGTTCATCCAGGGACTGCAGGAAACGGATTCCCACATTCGTTCCCTTCTCCCCGTCATGCAGCAGGGCAAAACGCTTCAACTCGGGAAAACCGATAATTCCGTTTTCAAATGTGATGACCTTTTCATCCGCGATTTCGATTTCGCCGAAAATCTTTGTAGTAATTTTCATTCTTTCACCTGTACCTTTCTTAAATATAGTTCAGCAGCGTGGTCTGGCTCACCTTGCCGGTTGCCATCAGTGCTGCCTGATAAGTCAGTTCCGCACTGGACAGCTGAATTGCCACTTCCGTGATATCAATATCCTCATTCTCGCTCTTCAGCGTTTCAAAGGTGGTCTTCTGGTTTTGCATACGGTTCTTGATGAGAGAGAGCTTGCTGCTTCTGGTACCGCACTCCGTAATACAGAGGCTGGCATCGTCAAGATATCCCCGGAAGGATGTGATTCCTCTCTCAAACAGCTTCTGCTCCTTATCTTTGGCATAAGTGAGAGCCTTGTCCACCGCCGAAAGCTGGGTCTGCAACGTTTTCTCCGCAGCACTGCCCTCCTCCGCAGACTTCAACATTTCCTCAATATTGGCTTTCACGCCCTCCAGGTCCAGCACATCCTGCATGGCATTTACCAAATCATCCACTTCCCGGCCGATACCGTGCTGAAAACACTGGTCGGCAGTGGAATTGACACGGATGGTCTGATTAAAGCCCACATCATACTCAATCTTCTGGCGCTCTGCATTGTCGGTGAGATAAGATTTATTAAACAGGATAGCGTCATTCGTTCCCGGGTTGGACTCACAGCAGAAATAATGCTCCGGTCTCAAATCCCCTTTCTGCCAGCTCGCCTTTTCATAGGTGACACGGATTTCAGCCTCATTTTTCACTGTCGTGTCATCATCCGTTGTACCCATCAGGGTTTTATACCGATTCTCACCCAACAGGATTTCTCCTGTCTCCGGCACGTAAATAACTGCATCCGCGTCATTCGCCGCAGCCGTATAAGGGTCGTCATAAGAATGTATCAACCGGATATCTCCGCCTGCGCCGGGGTCATTATCATCAATCAAGCCCTTCCAGGTCTGCTCTACCCCATTTTCATCAATATAGCTGATGCTTGGGCTGGTGTCCCTGCCGTTGTAATCAGAGCAGCTGTCATAAGCCAGCCTGATGCGGTGTACCTCCACCGAGGTAACCGTTTCTTCGTCAATCTGCATATCCGCATCCTGAAAGTTTGCCGAATTCAGATCAAGAAGACTCTTTCCGTCCGCATTCTCCACCTTCACCTTAATCACAGAATCGATGGCGCTGCTGTCCAGCTGTTCCGTAATCTTATAATTTAAGGTCTGTTCCCGGTCAAAACTCAGGGAAGTGTCAGTGCGGTATCCGGTAAACACATACCTTCCCGCATAATCTGCATCACCGGTGCTGTATACCTCTTCTCCCAATGCCTTCATCTGCTCCAAAATAATCTGGCGGTCCTCTGTCTTCAAGGGTCCGTTGGAACCCTTGGTGCACTGGCTGATCATGTTAGTCATAATCTGTGTCAGATTTTTTAATGCATCTTCGGTGACGCTGAGCCAGCTCTCCGCATCCGGAATATTTTTGCTGTAATACTGCGTTACCTCCGTCACATTACTGCGCAGACGTAATGCGCGAATCGCAACCACAGGATCATCGGAAGGACGGTTTATTTTTTTCTGGGTAGACATCTGCGTGCTTAAATTATCCTGATAGACCTTGTTGGTATTGATATTGGATAAATTATTGCGCTGCATGATTTTGTTTGTAATTCTCATATATTCCTCCGCCTTTCCGTCATATCAAAGCCGTTTTGTCATACTCCGGTCTGCAAAATCAATCTATCATATATCTCGGTTAATGTCTGAATCATTTTAGAGGCAAGATTATATCCGTTCTGATATTTCACAAGATTTACCGCCTCTTCGTCCTCATCCACACCGGATATGGAAATTCTCTGGGTATCGATGGTTCCCGAGATATCCTTAAAGCTCTGGTAAAAGGTGTTGGCTCTCTGGGCGTTCAGCGCCACATCCGACAGTACACACTGCAGGAATTCAGACGCGGAAGAACTGCGGAAGCTCATCTTGTCCTTGTTGGTGGCAAGGTCCTTTAAGTCCTCCAGCAAATCGTTCTGCTCCACACCGTCGCCCCGGTCATACCTGTTGGCAAGTCTGGAAGGGTCCAGCTCCATGGCTGCAAGGACGCTGAAATTCGACGCTGTCAGCTTGTAATAGCTGTCATTATCCACCTCCACGGTAAAAGCACCGTTTTGCAGAAAATCCTCGTAAGTGAATGTATCATATCTGTATCCTTTCGGGAAATCGAATTGTTCATCCTTAGTGGCCTGCTCGCCGGTAAACATCTTGATTCCCTGCTCTCCATCGGAATCGTATCCGGATGTCAGGATATCATTGAACTTCTGGGAAAAAGTTCTGACCCACTCGTTCATCTGCTTCATATAATAAGGGACACCCTGATAGGCGATTCCGGAGCCGATGGAGGCCGTCTTCCCCACTCTGTCGTTGGTCATGTAACAATCATCTGTTGCATTGTCACGGTCCGGAAAAAAAGTGAATATTCTACAGTGATCCGCCGTTTATTGAATATGGGAATCATTGCC
>JAEDMI010000297.1 GCA_016303085.1 Acetatifactor sp. | reverse complement strand
CTCATGAAGTTTTGTACCCACGCCGTGTCCCACCAGGTCACGGACGATGCCGTATCCGTATGGCTTTACATAGGCTGCTATAGCGTTGGAAATATCATATAGATGATTTCCTGCTTTTGCCATCTTTATTCCCTCAAAAAAGCTCTGCTTCGTCACGTCGATAAGCTGCTGCGCCTCCGGGCTGATCTGTCCAACCCCGTGAGTTCTTGCCGCATCGGAGTGATATCCCTTGTAAATCATTCCCGCATCCAGACTGACAATATCGCCCTCCTGTAAAATACGATGCTTTGTGGGGATTCCGTGCACCACCTCATCATTCACGGACACGCAGATACTTGCGGGGTATCCGTTGTAATGAAGAAAGTTTGGTATACCTCCCAGTTTTCTTATCAGCTGGTCTCCCTTCACATCAATATCCTTGGTGGAGATTCCCGGTCTGATAAATTCCTCCAACTCCTTATGTACAATGCCAAGTAATCTGCAGGATTCACGAATCAACTCAATTTCCTGTTCGTTCTTTATTATAATGCCCATTTCTTTACCCCAAATGTCTGTAATGGCCGCAAATACATCCTTCATATCCACGGTTCCGTCCACTGTCCTTAACACACCCTTTGCGGTATAAAAATCAATCAGAGGCTGTGTCTGCTCATGATAAACCTTCAGACGATTCTGCACGGTTTCCGGCTTATCGTCGTCACGAAGTACCAGCTCGCTGCCGCAGGCATCGCAGACTCCTTCCTGCTTGGGAGGAATATGCTCCACATGATAGGTTGCACCGCACTTTAAGCAGGCACGTCTTCCCGACATTCTTCTCACGATGTTTTCATCCGGTACGTCCACATTGACTGCATAATCAATCTTCTCACCCAGCTTGGTCAGTGCCTCATCCAACACCTCCGCCTGAGGAATGGTTCTGGGGAAGCCGTCAAGCACATATCCGTTTGCGCAATCTTCCTGTGCCACTCTGTCCAGCAAAATCTTAACGGTCAATTCATCGGGAACCAGCAGCCCCTGATCCATATACTTCTTTGCTTCCATTCCCAGCTCTGTGCCGTTCTTGATGTTGGCACGGAAGATATCTCCGGTGGAGACATGGGGAATCCGATACTTCTCGGCAATCATTTTCGCCTGTGTGCCTTTTCCTGCACCGGGCGCACCTAACATGATAATCTTCATTTCTACTCCAATCCGCCCATTCCGGCTGTCCAGAGGGCATAAACGTCCATTAAAATCCAACATCACTATTTTAACTACTTTATGCAAAGTTTGCAACACAAAATAAAAAAAAGTCGCGCAGGAAAACCTGCGCGGCTCAAATACATAAAATTCAAACTCTACTTCTCAAGAAATCCCTTGTAATTTCTGACAAGCATCTGGGATTCCACCTGCTTCATGGTCTCCAGTACAACGCTGACAATAATGATCAGACTGGTACCGCCGAAGGAAACGCTGGCTCCGAATACACCGCTGAAGATGTAAGGAATCACCGCGATAATGGTCAGACCGATTGCACCGATGAACACAATATAGTTCAGCACCTTGTTCAGGTAATCGCTGGTAGGCTTTCCGGGTCTGATGCCGGGAATAAAACCGCCCTGCTTCTTCATGTTGTCTGCAATCATCAGAGGATTAAAGGTAATGGATGTATAGAAATATGCAAAGAACACAATCAATACAATATACACCAATAATCCGACAGTATACTTAATCTGACTGGGATTGCACCAATAGCCGGAATTCAAATATTTCAGGATTTCACTCCACACACCTGTGCCTTTATATCCCGCAAAAGAAGAAATAATAATGGGGAACTGCATCAGGGACTGTGCAAAAATCACAGGGATAACACCGGAAGTATTTACCTTCAGTGGGATGTTTGAGGTCTGTCCGCCAACCATTTTCCTTCCCTGAACCTTATTTGCATACTGTACGGGAATCCTGCGGACACCGTCATTCAAAATGATAACCAGCACCACCATTGCAATAATGATTGCAAAGATGATGGCTACCGCAAGAATTGCGGTTGCGGGTGCTTTTCCGAATACAAACTGGTTAAACAGTGACGCCAAATCTTCAGGCAGTCTTGAAATAATGTTGATAACCAGAACGATAGAGATACCGTTTCCGATACCCTTTTCGGTAATCCGCTCACCTACCCACATCAGGAATGCACTTCCTGCAGTAAGCGTTGCAATCGTAGAGATTACACTCAACGCGTTGTAGTGTGTCAGATAGCCGGATCTGCCGAAGCTGATAGCCATAGCTGTAGACTGAATCAACGCAAGTGCAACCGTAACATATCTTGTGATTGCTACAATCTTCTTTCTTCCGTCCTCACCGTCACGCTGCATTTCCTCAAGCTTAGGGATAGCAATCGTAAGCAGCTGCATGATGATAGAGGATGTGATGTAGGGGTTGATACCCAATGCCAAAACAGACATGTTCATAAAGGAACCGCCTGTGATTGCATCAAAGAAACTGAACGCACCATTGGATTGGCTCTCAAACCATTGCCGGAAAACATTTCCGTCTACCCCCGGCACGGGCAGCTGTGATCCGATACGAATCACAACCAGCATGCCGAACGTAAATAAAATTTTATTCCTAAGCTCTTTTATTTTGAATGCGTTTTTCAGTGTTGTAAACATTACATCACCTCTGCTGTTCCACCAAGAGCCTCAATTTTTTCCTTTGCAGATGCGCTGAATGCGTCTACCTTGACATTGAGCTTTTTGGTAAGTTCTCCGTTTCCGAGTATCTTGACACCATCTCTGGGATTCTTAACAACACCAGCTTCAACCAATGCATTTACATCTACTGTTGCGCCATCCTCAAAGCGCTCTAACACGCTTAAATTGATAGCAACGATCTCTTTTGTATTTCTGTTGGTAAAGCCTCTCTTGGGAAGACGTCTGTACAAAGGCATCTGTCCACCTTCAAAACCGGGTCTGGGTGCTCCGGAACGAGCCTTCTGACCTTTGTGTCCTTTACCTGCAGTCTTGCCGTTTCCTGAACCATGTCCACGGCCTCTTC
>JAEDMI010000296.1 GCA_016303085.1 Acetatifactor sp. | reverse complement strand
CCCACGACCCCTTCATTACGAGTGAAGTGCTCTACCAACTGAGCTATTTCAGCAACATCAGCCGCATATCCGATGCGACTAAATGTATTATATCGGTTCTCTCTACTTTTTTCAACCATAAATTTTGTGATTTATCCAAAAAATTGTAACAATTTATCTTGCACCCTTGTCATAGATTTCTCCCAAAGCTCTTGGAGAACCGTTCTGCTTCGAGAAAAATACAAGGAGCAACAGTGTCAGGGCATAAGGCAAAATCATCACAAGGTCCTGATAGGAACTCGGCATCTGCAATACCTGAACAAGCCGGTAGCCTCCCGAGCGTGCAAAGCCAAACAGCAGACATGCTCCCAATGTGGGCAAAATTCGCCAGTTTCCGAATATCAGGGCAGCGATGGCAAGGTAGCCGTATCCCACATAAATGCTGGAGGAAAAGTTTGCGGAGATGGAATATGCAAAACAGATTCCGCCCAACCCCGACAGCGCACCACAAATCAAAATGGCTGACAGCCGGATTTTGTTTACATCCCTTCCCGCCGCATCCACCGCATGGGGATTATCACCACAGGCTCTCAGGTGCATGCCGAAACGGGTTTTGTACATCACAAACCATGCCGCAAATGCAACCACCACAATGACAAACTCAAAAGGATATACATTGGTAAATATTGCTCCCAGCAGCGGAATTTTGGAAAGTCCCGGCACGGAAATCCTGGAGGACACCGTCAGCACAAACTTGTCCGAGGTTGCCCCAAAAATCACCCTGTTCAACAGCTTGGTCAGGTAAGCCGTCAGCGCCATAGCCATAATGTTTACAACCACGCCGCTGATAACCTGATTTGCCTTAAACTTCAGACACAGCAGGGCGTGAAGCAGGGCAAACACTGCTCCTCCCACTGCAGCAAACAGCATAGCAATGTAAAAGGGAATCGGCGTATTTCCGCTAAAGAAACCGGAAATCAAAACTGCCACCAGAGCTCCCGTAAAAGCGCCAAATCCCTGCAAACCTTCTACCGCAAGCATGGTAACGCCTGACTTCTCACAGTAAATTCCTCCGATTGCCATAATAAACAAGGGCAGGGCAAAGGATAATCCGTCAATGATGATAATATCCATTTACTTCTCCTCCTTTCCGCTCTGAGCCTTTTCTCTTTTCTGCTTTTCCAGCTTCCATTTTATATATACATTGCATGCGCTGAACAACAGAATAATTCCCGTGATAACAGAAGCAATCTCGGAATCCACACCCGCCATGGATTTCATGTAGGTGCTTCCCTTTCCCATTAGACTGATTAACATGGTTGAGAAAATAATACCAAAGGGATTGTTGTTCCCCAGAAGGGATACGGCAATGGCATCAAACCCTGTGCTCAGCAGCACCTTGGGTTGGATAGAACCCATGTATCCCAGATAATAGGTAACGCCAGCCAGTCCCGCAAGAACGCCTGAAATTGTCATGGAAGTCACCATACACTTTCCAACCTTGATTCCCGCATATCTTGCCGCGCTTCTGGAATAACCAACCGCCTTCAGCTCATAGCCCAGCTTTGTCTTCTCAAACAGGAACCAGACCAAAACCACCGCAAACAGTGCAAAAATAATTCCAAGAGGGATGTCCAGCTTCTGATTTCCCACAAAAGTATCCATCAGCGTTAGTCTGGATGCTATTGAAATCTCTTTGGACTGTCTGGATACCGGGTCCACATAATAAGTATTGATAAAGAAGCTGACCACATATTGAAAAATATAGTTCAGCATAATGGAGGAAACTACTTCGTTGATATTGAATCGATACTTTAAGAACCCAATCAGGGCTCCCGCCAATCCCCCCGCCGTCATGCCAACGAGAATCACCAGAGGCTTCGCCAGGACGGCGTCCAGTCCGCTGTATCCCACCAACACCGTAGCAGTAAAGCCTGCGGCAAGCATCTGCCCCGACACACCGATATTGAACAGTCCGGCGCGCAGCGCTACCGCTACCGCCAGCGCCGCAAAAATCATTGGTGTAAAGTAATTCACATAGCTGAAGAAATCCGAAAGCATACTTTTATGGTTGGCATAAGATGCTTTCGGTGCAAGACCGCTTCCCTGGAGAAGTGCATAATAAGCCTTAAAAGGATTGCTTCCCGTCACCGCTATGATAATTCCGCCGGCTATGAGGCTGCATAAAATGGCAAGAAGAGGAATTTTTACCGCATTCCAAAACCGATTTTTCTTTTTCATGCCTCACTGCCTCCCTCTTTCTGCTGTTTTACGCCCATCATAAATTCACCCACATCGTTGGTGGTCAGCGTTCCTGCTTCCGCAATTTTCTGAATCTCGCCATTATAAATAACAGCAATGGTATCAGCACAGTCCATTATCTCGTCCAGTTCCAGAGATATCAGTAGGATTGCCCTTCCCTTATCCCGTTCGGCAATCATCTGCTTATGGATATTTTCGATAGCTCCTATATCCAGTCCTCTTGTGGGCTGTACAAATATCATTAACGGGGAACCCAATTCCACCTCTCTCGCAATAATAGCCTTTTGCTGGTTTCCACCGCTCATGGAGCGTACAATTGTTTCGCTTCCCTGTCCGCTTCGGATATCATACTCCTCAATCAGACGGCTGCTGTTCTCCTCCATGGCTCCGTGATTCAGCACTCCCTTATGGCAGTAGGGTTCCTTGAAATAGTCCTTTAAAGCCAGATTTTCCGTCAGAGTAAAATCCATGATAAGTCCGTAATTCTGTCTGTCCTCCGGAATATAGGAAATCCCCTGCATAGTTCTCTGTCTGATGGGCATATGCGTGATATCCTGTCCGTTTAGGATTATACTTCCCGAACGCACAGGTATCAACCCTGCTATGGCATCCGCTATCTCCACCTGACCGTTTCCGGCCACACCGGCTATGGCAAGGATTTCTCCTGCGCGTACTTGGAAGGAGACATTTTTTACCACCTGAAAATCCTGCTTGTTAAAGACATCCAGATTTTTTACATCCAAAACCACATCTCCGAATTTTGCGGGAACTTTCTCGGTCTCAAAGCTTACCTCCCGACCCACCATA
>JAEDMI010000295.1 GCA_016303085.1 Acetatifactor sp. | reverse complement strand
CAGCAGCAGCACGGCGATAATCATCACCGCGAACTGATAGCGGTAGTAGCCGTACTGAATGGCAATGTCGCCTAAGCCGCCTCCTCCCACTGCACCGGCCATGGCAGAATATCCAAGCACCGTGCCAAGCACAATAGTAGCACCCACAATCAGGGAAGTTCTCGCCTCCCCAATCATCACCTTGACAATGATGGTCCAAAGGCTTGCACCCATGCTCTGAGCTGCCTCAATGACTCCCTTGTCCACCTCCAGAAGAGAGGACTCCACCATTCTGGCAATAAAAGGTGCTGCCGCCAACACCAGGGGAACTATCGTTGCAGTGGGGCCGTATGCCCTACCCACGATGGCGCGGGTCAGGGGAATGACCAGAATCAGCAAAATCAAAAACGGAACACTTCGCACAATATTCACGACGACATCCAGTATCTTGTAGATTACCCTGTTGGGACGAAGCCCGTCCTTTGCGGTAATTACCAATGCAATTCCCATGGGCAGCCCCAAACAATAAGCCGCCAGAGTCGATACCAACGTCATGTACAGGGTGATAAAAGTGTTTTCCACCAGCATCATGATAACAACCTTATCCCACATAGGAATCCACCTCCTCTACCGTCAGCTTTCTCTCCTTCAGATAATGAATCATTCTGGAGGCAGCCGTCTCATCCTCCGGAAGCTGTAAAATCATCTGCCCGTGGGCGATACCGCCGATATCCTTGGTGTCCGCCAGCAGAATGTTGACAGGGGCTTTGCACTCCAACACCATATTGGCAATGACAGGCTCAAAGGAAGAATTTTCGCTGAACACAATGCGGATGCACCGCTTGCTCTGCATCTCCTTTGCCTGAGGATTTACCATGAACACCAACCGCTTGGCTGCTGCGGTCTGCGGAGAGGTAAATACCTCTTCCACGGTGCCGTGTTCAGCCAGCTCGCCGTTGTCGATAATCGCCACATGGGAACATATTTCCTGCACCACCGTCATCTCATGGGTAATGATGACAATGGTGATGCCGAAATCTCTGTTAATCTGCTGCAACAGCTGCAAAATAGATTTTGTGGTTGTGGGGTCAAGAGCACTGGTGGCCTCATCGCAGAGCAGTATCTTGGGATTGTTGGCCAGTGCTCTTGCAATTGCCACGCGCTGCTTCTGTCCGCCGGACAACTGTGCGGGATAACTCTTTGCCTTCTCAGCCAGTCCGACTATTTTCAAAAGCTCCATGGCTCTCTTTCGGGCATCCGCCTTTTTCACTCCAACGATTTCCATGGGAAAGCACACATTGTCCAGAACACTTCTCTGCATCAGCAGATTGAAATGCTGGAATATCATGGCGATTTCCGTTCTTGTCCTGCGGAGTTCCTTTTCCGACATAGCCGAAAGATCCCTGTTCTCCACAAGCACCGTACCTGTCGTAGGTCTTTCCAGAAAGTTCAGACACCGCACCAGGGTAGATTTCCCGGCACCGCTCATGCCGATGATGCCGTAGATATCCCCCTTTGCAATGTCAAGGCTGATACCTTTTAAGGCCTCCACCTGATTGTCTTTTCCCACAAAGGTTTTAGTTACATTTTTAATCTGAATAATGGGTTCCATGCGTTCCTACCAATCTTATATGAATTATTGCCTGTAACGCAGTGTATCACAAATTCAGGCTTCTGTAAACATTGGTGTGGAAAGATATCTGTCGCCGGAGTCGGGAAGCAGTGCCACAATGGTCTTTCCCTTGTTCTCGGGACGTCTTGCCAGCTCTGTTGCCGCATAAAGCGCTGCGCCGGAGGTAATTCCTACCAGGATACCTTCCTTGTGTGCAATGAGACGGCCGGTGGAAAAAGCTTCCTCTGTCGTCACGGTAAACACTTCATCATATATCTGCGTATTCAATACGGAAGGTACAAAACCTGCTCCGATACCCTGAAGTTTGTGAGGTCCGGGCTGTCCGCCGGAAAGCACGGGGGAATCGGCAGGTTCCACAGCTACTATCTGAATCTTGGGATTCTTGGACTTCAGGTAAGTTCCGATACCGGTGACGGTTCCGCCGGTGCCTACACCTGCCACAAAAATATCCACCTTCCCGTCTGTATCCTCCCAGATTTCGGGTCCTGTGGTAGCAGCATGCGCCGCAGGGTTGGCAGGATTGTCAAACTGTCCCAGAATCACCGAACCGGGAATTTCCTTCTGCAGCTCCTCCGCCCTGGCAATGGCTCCTTTCATACCCTTAGGTCCTTCTGTCAGCACCAGTTCCGCACCGTAAGCCTTCAGCAGATTTCTCCGCTCCACGCTCATGGTCTCGGGAAGCGTCAGGATGGTGCGGTATCCCTTTGCTGCCGCAACACTGGCAAGGCCGATTCCCGTATTGCCGGAGGTAGGCTCGATAATCGTTGCGCCGGGCTTTAAAACGCCCTTTTTCTCCGCATCCTCAATCATAGACAGGGCAATTCTGTCCTTTACACTTCCCGCCGGATTGAAAAGCTCAACCTTGGCCAAAAGCGTGGCATCTGTGATTCCCTGAGCCTCTGCATAATTACTGACCTGCAGTAAAGGAGTGTGACCAATCAGTTCTGTAGCATTTGCATAAATCTTTCCCATTTTTCCTCTCCTCTTTTCTGTTTTATTATTCCTACTATCTCACTAGGTATGTTATGAATTGCATATTACACCCACATTTCCTATTTGTCAAGTAGGTTTTTATAATTTTTTCTGTTAATTTTCTGTAACCTTGACAGCTTTATTGTGCTAAAGTATACTGAAAGCGTATTTCTTAAGAGATTTCTGAAATGAAAAAGGAAACTGAGAATGAATCAAAAAACCTATGAAGTTCCATATATATATGAAAAAATTCAAACCAATCCCGCCGGTGACTGCCTGGGCTTAAGCATGACCGTACCCGGCTCGAAGAGCATCACTAACCGGGCTCTTTTGCTTGCCACGCTGGCAGACGGAGTCTCCACCTTAAGGGATGTACTTTTCTCCGATGACTCCAGACATTTCTTAAAATGTATACAGGATTTGGGCTTTGAAACAACCGTAGACGAAACAAACAGAATCATTACAGT
>JAEDMI010000294.1 GCA_016303085.1 Acetatifactor sp. | reverse complement strand
CGCCAATCACAGAGTCATTTGTAAGTACATACTGCCCGGTCAGGTAGAGAGCTGCCAGCTTGAAATGGGAATGACAAAGCTGGAGCCCGGAAGTGTCTGGAATACCATGCCCTGTCATACTCACGACAGACGTATGGAGGTTTATCTGTATTTTGAGATGCCGGAGGATGCCTTTGTCATGCATTATATGGGCGAGCCCAACGAAACCCGCCATATTGTGATGAGAAACGAAGAGGCTGTTATTTCACCCAGCTGGTCCATTCATTCCGGATGCGGCTCAAGAGCATATACCTTTATCTGGGGAATGGTTGGTGAGAATCAGGACTTTGATGACATGGACGGTGTTGCAATGAAGGATTTAATGTAAGAGACGAAGAGATTCGTCATTATATTTTATAAAAGAAAAGGAGATAATGATATGGGAAACTTTGTAAACAATTTTTCACTTGAAGGAAAAGTTGCATTGGTAACCGGTGCATCTTACGGAATCGGTTTTGCAATCGCTTCTGCTTATGCTGAGGCAGGTGCAACCATCGTGTTTAACGATATCAAGCAGGAACTGGTAGATAAGGGCCTGGCTGCTTACGCAGAAAAAGGTATCAAGGCTCACGGTTATGTATGTGATGTGACCAACGAGGAAGCTGTCAATGCAATGGTAGCACAGATTGAAAAGGAAGTAGGCGTTATCGATATTCTGGTGAACAATGCCGGAATCATCAAGAGAATCCCTATGACCGAGATGACTGCTGAGCAGTTCAGACAGGTTATTGATGTAGACCTGAATGCTCCTTTCATCGTTTCCAAGGCTGTTATCCCTTCCATGATTAAGAAAGGTCACGGAAAGATTATCAACATCTGTTCCATGATGTCTGAGCTGGGACGTGAGACCGTATCCGCGTATGCTGCAGCAAAGGGCGGATTGAAGATGCTGACCAAGAATATCTGTTCCGAGTACGGACAGTACAACATCCAGTGTAACGGTATCGGACCCGGTTATATCGAGACTCCCCAGACTGCACCTCTTCGTGAGATTCAGCCCGACGGAAGCAGACATCCTTTTGACCAGTTTATCTGTGCAAAGACTCCCGCAAACAGATGGCTGAAACCCGAAGAACTGGCAGGTCCTGCAGTGTTCCTTGCATCTGATGCATCCGATGCCGTAAACGGACACATCCTTTATGTGGATGGCGGTATCCTGGCTTATATCGGAAAGCAGCCGCAGTAAAGAAAGGGTGAAAATTTATTATGAAGATTGCATTAATCAACGAAAACAGTCAGGCTGCAAAGAACGAGATGATTTGCAGCACATTGAAAAAGGTCGTAGAACCTATGGGACATGAGGTCTTTAATTACGGTATGTGCGGAGCGGAGGATCCCAATTCTCTGACTTATGTGCAGAACGGTATCCTGGCAGCGGTATTGCTGAATTCCGGAGCCGCTGATTATGTGATTACAGGCTGCGGGACCGGCGAGGGAGCAATGCTTGCGTGCAATTCCTTTCCCAAGGTTCTCTGCGGACATATTGAGTCTCCGCTGGATGCTTATTTGTTCTCACAGGTAAATGACGGAAACTGTGTGGCTCTTCCCTTTGCCGAGAACTTCGGCTGGGGCGGAGAATTGAATCTGCAGTACATCTTTGAAAAGCTGTTCTGTGCTCCCGGCGGCGGTGGATATCCCCCTGAGAGAGTGGAACCCGAGCAGAGAAACAAGAAGATTCTGGACAAGGTAAAAGAAGTTACCCATACGGATATGGTAACGATTCTGAAAAATCTGGATCGTGATTTGGTAAAGGGTGCACTTTCCGGCGCAAAGTTTCAGGAGTATTTCTTCGCAAACTGCAAGTGTGACAAGATTGCGGAGGCAGTAAAGGAAGTTCTGGCATAAGGCAGTGTCGGTGTCAATGAATCGGTTACCGGCAGGCAGATATGCCTTTAGAGAGTAAATCGTCCCATGCGGACAGAAAGGTGTAATTATGAACGCAGTATTAGAGCAAATCAGTAAAATCGGTATTGTCCCTGTGGTAAAGATTGACAGGGAAGAGGATGCCCTGCCTCTGGCAAAGGCTTTGTGTGCAGGCGGACTTCCCTGCGCGGAGGTTACCTTCCGTACAAGTGCTGCAGCAGGCGCCATCAAAATCATGACAGAGAATTTCCCCAACATGTGTGTGGGTGCGGGAACCGTGCTGAACGCAGAACAGGTTGATGCGGCTGTGGCGGCAGGAGCTAAGTTTATTGTCAGCCCCGGATTAAATCCCAGAACTGTGAAGTATTGTATCGAGAAGGGTGTGCCCATCACTCCCGGTACCTCCAGCCCTTCTGACATCGAGCAGGCGATTGAACTTGGCCTGGATGTGGTGAAATTCTTCCCCGCAGAGCAGTCAGGCGGTCTGGCGAAGATTAAGGCTATGGCAGCTCCCTATGTCAATATGAAGTTTATGCCTACCGGCGGAATCAATGCAAAGAATCTGACTTCTTATCTTGACTTCCCCAAGATTATCGCATGCGGCGGCTCCTGGATGGTGCCCGGCGATTTGATTAATGAAGGTGCATGGGACAAGATTGAACAGTTGACAAGAGAAGCAGTTCAGACGATGCTTGGCTTTGAATTGGCTCACATCGGCATCAATGCGGCTAATGAGGAGGAAGCTTTGAAAGTGGCAAACCGCTTTGCATTCCTGTTCGGCTTGCCTGCAAAGGTTGGCAACAGCTCCATTTTCGCAGGAACTGCTGTTGAGGTAATGAAGACACCGTTCAAGGGTACCAACGGTCACATCGCTATCAGAACCAACTATATTGAGAGAGCAGTAAACTACATGAGCACTGTTCTGGGTGTGGAGTTTGAGGAGCCCAAGAAGGATGACAAAGGCAAGTATAAGGCAATCTACCTGAAGGAAGAAGTAGGCGGATTTGCAGTGCACCTTGTACAACGATAAGCTATAAATATTAATAGTCGAAAGGAATTTAAAAAAATGGCAAAAGTAATTACAATGGGTGAGATTATGCTGAGACTCTCTACCCCCAATTTTGAGAAATTTATTCAGGCAGATGAGTTC
>JAEDMI010000026.1 GCA_016303085.1 Acetatifactor sp. | reverse complement strand
ATTGGTGTCGGAATTGCCAGATTGTTTGCTGCAGAAGGTGCAAAAGTAGTTATCTGCGGACGCAGACAGGAGAAGGGACAGGCAGTTGTTGACAGCATTCTTCAGGAAGGTGGAGAAGCATCCTATCATTTTATGGATATTACCGCTACGGAAAGTATTGAAGCGCTTTTCGCAGATACCGCAGAGAAATACGGAAAAATCGATATTCTGGTAAATAATGCAGCAAATGTAGGCCTGAAGGACGGGCGAGTAGATGAGCTGACTCTTGAAATGTGGGATCATGTTTTCCAGAGTGATTTACGTGGTACTTTCTATGCTACAAAGTGTGTATTGCCTTATATGCAGAAAAATGAGGGTGGTTCCATTATCAATATCGGTTCCATGGCTTCCTGTGCAGGAGACCTGGGTTCCACGGCATACGCCTGTGCAAAAGCCGGAGTGGATATGCTGACACAGTCCACCGCTCTGCAGTACGGTAAGCAGAACATCCGCTGTAACTGTGTACGTCCCGGATTGATTGTAACTCCTGAAAATGAGGCACATGTACCTCAGGCTTTGAAGGACATCTTCCTCAGCAATATCATGGTGAACCGTTACGGCTGTCCCGAGGATATCGGACATATGTGCGTATACCTTGCTTCCGATGAAAGCGCATATGTAACCGGACAGATTGTTAATGTGGATGGTGGTTTGAATTCCCATGTTTCTACCGTTGCACAGTTCAAGCAGTTGAATTCCCGTACCTGGTAAGGATTCCGTTGCTTTTTGCAGAATGCTGTGCTAAAATACTGATTTGAGTGAATAAGAGCATTACAGGTGTCGGATGAACGGAAAGGAATCTGTTTGGTCCGGTGAAAAGGGAAGCAGGTGAAAGACCTGCACGATCTCGTCGCTGTAAGAGAGGAGCTTTGCTTCCTGTTCTGTTTCGGAACAGTAATGTCACTGGAGAATTTTCATGAAAGAGCAATTTGAAAAGGACCCGGGAAGGCGAAGTAAGGTTATGATACTCAAGTCAGAAGACCTGCCTGTAGTGAGTACTGTGTGACCACGAGGGCTTGGTTAGTACGAAATGATGCGGATATACTGCAATCTGATTGCAATCATATGCGTTCTATTTTGTGTTGTCAACTCCTGCCGATAGTGGCAGGAGTTTTTAATTGCAGGAATTCTTTTCACCAAAATACATGTCTGCAAAGCAGAGGAAAGTTGAGGAAATGAAATGGAAACCAAAAAAACAAACAAAAAACTCATTGTGGGCATTGCAGCTTTGGTAGCTGTGATTGCCATTCTCGCGGCAATTTTTGTTATCTTCCGTGAGAAGCCTGTGGAGGGGAGCAAGTCCATCACAATCGAAGTGGTGAACAAATCTTCTGAGTCCGAAAACTATCAGCTGAAAACAGATGCGGAATACCTGCGTCAGGCAATGGAAGAGGCAGACGGATTGACCTTCTCCGGTACCGAGAGTGAGTACGGTCTGATGGTAGATACCGTAAACGGTGAGACGGCTGATTATAATGTAGACGGCGCTTATTGGGCATTTTATGTGAACGGAGAGTACTGCATGTACGGTATTGATACCCAACCTGTGGAAGACGGTGATACCTTTTCCATTGTATATACGGCAGGTCAATAGGGCAGATTTGATACTATAGATTCTCCGAAGAGGCGGAATGAAAAATTATGGCGAAATCAGAAAAGAAACACAAGATCACCATACAGGATATTGCTCTTATAGGTGTTATGGTGGCGGTAATTGTGGTCTGTAAAGAAATGCTGAGTTTTGTGCCGGGTATTGAGCTGGTATCCTTTTGGATTATCCTGTTTACCTTATTTTTCGGATGGAGAATTCTGTTTGTGGTACCCGTCTTTGTGTTGATTGAAGGTTGTATATACGGCATGGGTCTCTGGTGGATTATGTATCTGTATGTATGGCCTCTTTTGGCACTGTTGGCTTACCTGAACAGAAAACAGGAATCTGTCTGGTTTTGGAGCATACTGTCTGCCGCATTCGGACTTTGCTTCGGTTTCCTGTGTGCAATACCGTATTTTGTGATTGGAATTACAGACAACGGAATCAGGGGCGGTTTGTACGCCGGATTCACCTGGTGGGTAGCCGGTATCCCTCATGACATTTTACATTGCATCGGAAATTTTGTGGTGATGCTGGTTTTGTATGTGCCTATGAGGAAAATTATGAAGAAGTTGAGATGTTCGCTTCAGCTGTAAAAAATCCGGAAAATCAAAGAAAAGATTGTCAGAACGGAAAACGACGGGGAATTAATCTTCCTCGTCGTTTTTTGCAGACAGCGGCAGGGAAAAGATAAACTCGCTTCCTACACCCTCTGTACTGATGACGTTGATGTGTTCGTTATGACAGTTGATGATTTCCTTTACGATGGAGAGGCCCAGCCCCGTGCCCTTTTTATCCTTGCCCCTGGATAAATCCGATTTGTAGAACCTGTCCCAAATCAGTTTCAAATCTTCCTTGGGAATGCCGATTCCCGTATCCTTTACCGACACAAAAAGCTTATTCTTTTTCAGGGAGGTTTCTACTCTGATAACGGAGTCATGGTGACTGAACTTAATTGCGTTGTCAATCAGGTTGTAAAGTACCTGCTGTATTCTATCCTTATCGGCATTTACATACATCTCATCTCCGGTGAGAACCAGCTCGATGGCAATAGTCTTTTTCCGACAGGTGCCCTCAAAGGAGGCAGCAGTGTTGCGGATAATCTGATTGATATTGAAATCCGTGCGGTTCAGCATCATACCCTTGGTATTCAGGTTGTTCAAGGTCAGGAGGCTGTTTGTCAGATTCGTCAACCGCTCTGTTTCATTCAATACAATTCCCAGATATTTTTCGTGTTGTTCGGGAGGGATTGTGCCGTCAATCATCGCTTCCAGATAACCGCGGATGGAGGTTAAGGGAGACCGAAAATCGTGGGAAACATTTGCCACAAATTTTTTCTGGTCATCCTCGGCGCTCGCTATCTGACTTGCCATGTAATTCAGGCAGACGGCAAGATAACCGATTTCATCATCACTTTCCACCTGAAATTCGTAGTGCATGTTGCCGGCGGCATACTGCTCGGTTGCATAAGTAATTTTACGCAGAGGTATGTATACCATCTCCGTGAAGAAAATCAAAATAATCAGGGAGAGCAGCAACAGGATTACCATGGTAATGTAGGATATATTCAGCATACTGTTACAGGAAGCCTGAATATCGTTCATGTCGCAATGGATGACTACATATCCCTTTACCATATAGTTGGAGGTAATGGGAGCGAATACACTGAGCATTTCGGAGTCGAAGCTGCCGAAAAAATCATTTACCATGTAGTAGGAGCCTGCGGTGGCGGTTGGATCAAAGTTTTCAATCATCACCACTTCTTCCACGTTGAGGGGGACATTGGTATCCAGCACAAGTCTGCCGGAGGGATTGATAATACGGATGGTGGAATCCAGATATACAGCCAGAAAATCCAGCTGTGTTTTTACGGTTTCCAGATCCGTCTCACTGGTGTACAGGCCCGTAGCATAAGTATTGGAAATCAATGTTGCTTCGGAATATAGGGCTTCCGCCTTTTCTCTGACCAGATGCTCCTTTGTCATGTTGGGAACAAAGACAGAGACAATAATGAAGCTGAACACACCAAATATAAAGTAGGCCAGTATAAATTTCAGATAGAGGGTCTTTTTCATTAATTTCTTACCTCGAATTTATAACCGATGCCCCAGATAGTGGATATTTTCCAGTTTGCATGGTCCTTAATTTTTTCACGCAGACGCTTGATATGGACATCCACGGTGCGGGTGTCGCCGATGTACTCGTATCCCCAAATCTGGTCCAGAAGTTGTTCTCTGGTAAATACATGGTTGGGAGAGGAAGCCAGAAAATACAAAAGCTCCAGTTCCTTTGGCGGCATATCCACGTTTTCACCCATATATACTACGGAGTAGTTGGTAAGATTGATGGAGAGGTCAGTATATTCCACACATTTATCGTCAGGATTTTCGGGAGCCGTATTCACGGGCTTGTAACGGCGCAGTACCGCCTTGGAGCGGGCTACCAGCTCCTTGGAGTCGAAGGGCTTTTCGATGTAATCATCCGCGCCCAGCTCCAGACCAAGAACCTTATCAAAGACTTCTCCTTTGGCGGAAAGCATAATGATGGGAACGGAATATTTTGCCCGTACCTCACGGCATACCTGATAGCCGTCCATGCCCGGGAGCATGATGTCCAGCAGAATCAGGTTGGGTGAAAAGCTTTCCATAGCCGGCATTACGGATTCCCCGTCATTTACAATCAGGGTCTCAAAGCATTCCTTTGTCATGTAAAGAGAAATCAGTTCCGCAATATTGTTGTCGTCATCCACAATTAAAATTTTCTGTTTGCTTACCATTTAAATCCCCATTTCTACGCAGGAAGCTGCGCATATAATATTTTTCATGAATTAGATTACTTGAATGTAACGATTGTAACTCCCGCGTCACCTTCTCCGTATTCTCCCAGACGGTATTCCTTCACATATTTCAGGCGCTTTAAATGACTGTGAACCGCATTGCGCAGAGCGCCGGTGCCCTTGCCGTGTACCACCCTGACGCTTGGCAGGTGAGCCAGATAGGCATCGTCCAGATATTTGTCCAGCTCCGACAGAGCCTCATCCACAGTCTTTCCCAACAGGTTGATTTCCGTGGAGACGGAAAGGGACTTTGACATTTTGATTTTTCCCGCGCCGGTGCGCTGGAGAGTAGGTGTGTTTATGGTAACCTCATCTATCAGCACAAGGTCCTTAACATTTGTCTGTGTGCGCATAATACCGCACTGTACAAAAAGTGTTCCCTTTGCGTCCGGCAGGGTGCTGACGGTACCTTTCAGACCCATGGACAGAATTTTGACGGTATCCCCTTTTTTCAGCTTTTTTGGGTCAAGAGCCTTTCTCTCCGGTTCTTTGCTGCCACCGATGGAAAGTTTTGCATTCTTTTCGCTGATTTTATCCCGAACTTTCTGACGCTTTTTCTCCAACTCCCGAATGTCGGCACCGGCGTTTACCTTGTTGAAATCACGTATGGTCTCATCGGCAACCTCCTTTGCCTCCTGCAGAATTTCCTTTGCTTTCTCATTGGCTTCTCTCAGGATGCGGTCCTTTGCCTGATCGATTTTTTCGTTTTTGTGCTGCAACTGCTCCTGAAGAGTGCGGATACGTTCCTTGTATTCCGCAATTTCCCTCTGCTCTTTTTCTATGGTAATGCGGCTCTGCTCCAGGTCGGCGATGACATCCTCAAAGCTTTTGTCCTCCTTGCCAATCTGTTCTCTGGCAGCATTTATAATCTCGTCGGATAGTCCCAGCTTGGAGGAGATGGCGAAAGCATTGCTCTTTCCCGGAATACCGATGAGGAGCCGGTAGGTGGGTTGCAGGGTTTCCACGTTGAACTCACAGCAGGCATTTTCCACAAAGGAAGTAGAAAGTGCGTAAATTTTCAGCTCACTGTAGTGGGTGGTGGCCATGGTTCGGATGCCTCTGTCATGAAGGTAGTTCAAAATGGCGATGGCAAGGGCTGCGCCCTCCGTGGGGTCGGTTCCCGCACCAAGCTCATCGAAGAGACACAGGGAATCCGCATCCGCGTGCTTCAAAATGTGGACAATGCTCTTCATATGGGAAGAGAATGTGGATAAGCTCTGTTCAATGCTCTGCTCGTCGCCGATGTCCGCGTAAACCTCGGTAAAGACGGAAAGCTCCGAACGGTCCAAGGCAGGAATATGCAGACCTGCCTGACCCATGAGGGTAAACAAGCCTACGGTTTTCAAGGAAACGGTTTTGCCGCCTGTGTTGGGACCGGTAATGATGAGTAGGTCAAAGTCTTTGCCGAGATGGATATCAATAGGTACGACTTTCTTTTTGTCCAGAAGAGGGTGTCTGCCCTTTCGGATATTGATGTAGTGTTCTTCGTTAAAAATAGGGGCGGTTCCGTTCATATCCATGGCAAGTTCAGCCTTGGCAAAGATGAAGTCCAGCTCCGTCA
The DNA here is from genome assembly GCA_016303085.1 of Acetatifactor sp. Lineage (GTDB taxonomy): Bacteria > Bacillota > Clostridia > Lachnospirales > Lachnospiraceae > Acetatifactor. The sequence goes on along the minus strand of JAEDMI010000026.1, from coordinate 11,130 downwards.
TAATTTTCTGGTTTGTCGCCAGTTCTTCGGTGTGTTCCCCTGCCATGGCGCTTAAGCCCGCCAGAATAATCTGAATTTCTTCCTTCTCCTCCAGTTCCAGCTCCCTGATTTTATTATTCAGCTCTACCACGGCAGCAGGCTCAATAAAGTAAGTGGAGCCTGTGGCTGACTGGTCGTGAATCATACCGTTTACCTGTCCCTTATATTCTGCCTTGATGGGGATACAGTAACGGTTATCACGCATGGTAATCACCGCATCCTGCAGATAGGTGCGGTAAGTTCCTGCCAGCATGGAATTCAGCTGGGAGTGGATTTTTTCGTTTGTCTGTATCATGGAGCGGCGTATGCTCTTTAATCTTGGGCTGGCATCGTCGGCAATTTCCTCCTCGGAGAGGATACAGCGATTGATTTCGTTTGCTACCTGAGTAAGAGGGGTCAGCTGCTCAAAATATTCCGAAAGGCTGTCGTCCGGCGTATCCTCTCTGTCCTTTTTTCCGTAGGTTTTGATACGGGACACGTTATCCAGCATGGCGGCAATCTTCATCAGCTCCAGAATGGAAAGAGTGCTGCCGATTTCCAGAGATTTGATGGAAAAGCCGATATCGCTGTTACTGCCGAAGGAAGTACTGCCTACCTTAAACAGACGGCTCAGGGCATCTGATGTCTGTATCTGATTTTTGCGGATTTCCTCTAAATCGGTGGAGGGAAGCAGCTCACGGCAAAGCTTTTTGCCGGGCTGGGAGTCTGCCTTGTCCGTCAACATGTCAATAATTTTATAGTATTCCAGTTTTGTCAATACTTTCTGATTCATGAGTACTCCTATCGAATAATTAACTTGGCCTGATTTCCAGACAAGTAGGGCGAAACATGCCATATACCTTAGTGAGACTGTACGAGACACCGGTATTTAGGTTGCGTACTGTGCAGCCTTATGTACCGCTGTGTCGAGTCTCAAGCGCAAGCGTGTCGAACAAAGGTATGTGGCATGTAAACGCTCACAAACTTTGGGATTCAGGTTGAACTGTTACTGCATAATCACGCTTCTGTCAAAAGTATAGCATAGTCTCGGGAAAGATGATATAATATTTTAATTAAAAAACAGAGGTATTAATGCGTTATGAAGGAAATGGTTTTATATTACGCGCCCGATAATACGCCTCATACATCTCTGCTCCGGGGAGTGATGGTACAGATGGGTGTAAAGGTGAAAAATCTGACCCCGGAGAGGTGTATTCAGAGAATTGGCTATCTGGTGGGAGCAGATGGCGTGGAAAAGCGGAAGGTATCAGAAAATTTTCAGAAATATGCACCGGCAATGAATGAGGAAATGCTGGTGATTTCCGGTTTTTCGGAGGAACGTCTGGAAGAACTGCTGGATAAACTGAAAAAAGCGGGAGTACCCAAAATCAATCTGAAAGCTGTTGTGACGGAGACAAATGCCGGGTGGACCGTTTATCAGCTGTATGAGCAGCTGCGAGAAGAACATGCACAGATGCAATGAAAAATGTTATCAGCAAGTGATATGCAATTATGAAAGAAGGCTTACAGATACATGAAAAACAGTTTCCGTAAAACGATTACTGCCTGCTTCATCGGGTACATTGTACAGGCAATTATCAACAATTTTGTTCCTCTTTTGTTTTTAACCTTTCAGAGCACATACCGGATACCGCTTTCCCAAATCACCATGCTTGTAACTGTCAACTTTGGTTTGCAGCTGCTGATTGATTTGGCATCTGTGACTTTTGTGGATAAAATCGGGTATAGGGCATCTATGTTGATAGCACATATCTGTGCCGCAATGGGACTGCTGTCTCTGGCAGTTCTCCCGGATATTTTGCCGGAACCCTTTGTTGGCATCCTGATTTCAGTTATGATTTACGCTGTGGGCGGAGGCCTGCTGGAGGTGTTGGTAAGTCCTGTTGTGGAAGCCTGTCCCACGGATAATAAGGAGCAGACCATGAGTCTGCTGCATTCTTTTTACTGTTGGGGTCATGTGGGCGTAGTGCTGATTTCCACACTGTTTTTCCGTATATTCGGCATCGGAAACTGGAAGGTTCTGGCTGTTATCTGGGCGCTGGTGCCGCTGTGTAACGGAATTCTCTTTTCGAAGGTACCGATTGCTTCCCTGATAGAGGAAGGGGAAAAGGGTATGTCTGTAAAAGAGCTGGCAAAACAGAAGATTTTCTGGGTGTTTATGCTGATGATGCTCTGTGCGGGAGCCAGTGAGCAGGCGGTGAGCCAGTGGGCATCCACTTTCGCGGAAAAGGGGCTCGGCGTCAGCAAGACTGTTGGTGATCTTGCGGGTCCCATGGCCTTTGCAATACTCATGGGAACATCAAGGGCATTTTACGGGAAATACGGGGAGAAGATTGACCTGGACCGCTTTATGGCAGGCAGCAGTATTCTCTGTATGGCATCATATCTTTGCATCTCCCTGATTCCGAGCCCGGTAATCGGATTAATCGGCTGCGGAGTGTGCGGTCTTTCCGTTGGAATCATGTGGCCCGGGACCTTCAGCAAGGCTGCGTCTTCCGTACCGAGAGGCGGTACGGCGCTGTTTGCCCTGATGGCTCTGGCAGGAGATTTGGGATGTTCAAGCGGTCCCACAGTGGTGGGCATGATTTCCGGTGCCTTCGGTGATGATTTGAAAAAGGGCATTCTTGCGGCAATCTGTTTTCCTGTTTTGCTGCTACTGGGTATCATGATATGCAAAACGGACTAACCTTTACTTTTTAGCCCCGATTTTGTATACTGAGAGGGTCGAGAAAGGAGCCTGTATGCCTGAAAAAGAACAAAATAATCAAAACGATTTTATGATAGAAAAAATCAAACAGCGTCCCATCAACCGGAAAAAATTGCTCAGAAGAACCGTAATTACCGCATCCATGGCCGTTATTTTCGGATTGATCGCCTGCTTTACTTTCCTTGTGCTGGAGCCGGTTATCAGCAACTGGTTATATCCCGAGGAGGAGCCGCAGATAGTGGTACTTCCGGAGGACCAGGAGGAAATGTCGCCGGAAGAAATGCTGGCGGAAAATCTCCCCACAGAGAGTCCTTCTCCCGAAGTAGAGCAGGAGGAGTTGGTACTGGAAAAGGAACAAATTGATGAAATTCTTTCCGGTGTAGTACTGGACAGGCAGAACTACAAGGAAATTTATGCCGCATTGTCCGACTATGTGACGGAATTGAATCACTATATGGTTACGGTCACGGCTGTGACCTCCAATATAGATTGGTTTAACACGGTGCAGGAGAAAAAAAATCAGACTTCAGGAGTCATCATTACCGACAACGGAAAAGAGCTTCTCATATTGACGGATGCTTCGTATCTCAGCTCGGCGGAAAGCTTGACCATTACCTTTTATACCGGAGATCAGGTGAATGCACAGGTAAAGCAGACGGATAACTATACAAATCTGGCGGTGTTGACGGTACCGCTGGAGGATTTACCTGCCGGAATAAAGAAAGAGAAGCTGGTGTATCCTACTCTCGGTTCCTCCAACACGAAGCTGACAGGTATGCCTGTCATTGCTATGGGAAGCCCCATGGGAACAAGCAATTCCATCGGCTATGGCATGATTACCTCAGCAAGCACTGTCTATTCCGTGCCGGACAGAAACTATAAGATAATGCAGACGGATATTATGGGAAGCCAGAATGCCAGCGGTGTACTTTTTAATTTGGATGGTCAGGTGATAGGTATTATCACCGGAAATAAAACCGGCTCCGATATGAAAAATGTAATCTATGCATACGGAATCACCGAAATGAAAAAAATAATGGAAAAACTTTCCAACGGCAGTGCCATGGCATATCTGGGAATCAGCGGACTGAATGTGACGTCTGAGGCCAGCGGAGAGTTGGGAGTGCCTTTGGGAGGCTATGTGAAAAAGGTGGATATGGATTCACCGGCAATGCTGGCGGGTATTCAACAGGGCGATGTCATTACAAATATAGACGGCAGGAACATCAGTACCTTCAACGAATATACCAATATTGTGATGCAGCTGGAGCCGGGAAAGACTGTGAAGATGACGGTAAAGCGAAAGTCACAGGATGAGTACAAGGAAATGGAATTCACAATGGAAGCAGGAGAGACAAAATAATGAAGTATATTAAAGATTTAAAAGAGGGAGACAGAGTTTTTGATATCTATCTCTGCAAGCACAAGCAGTCCGCAGTGACGAAGAACGGAAAACCCTATGAAAGCGTGATATTACAGGATAAGACGGGAACCATAGATGCAAAGGTGTGGGAGCCCAATAATCCGGGTATCGGTGATTATGATGCACCGGATTACATAGAAGTCTACGGAGATGTCAATAATTTTCAGGGAGCACTTCAAATCAGCGTAAAGAGGATTCGTGTGTGCCGTGAGGGAGAATATAATCCTGCGGATTATCTGCCGGTGAGCTCCAAGGATATCAATACCATGTACGGGGAATTGCAGGGATTGATTCAAACTATTGAAAATCCTTATTTGAAAAAGCTGCTGGAAGCATTTTTTGTGGAGGATGAAGCCTTTGTCGGTGTATTCAAAAGCTCTTCCGCAGCAAAGACGGTTCATCATGGTTTTATCGGCGGACTTTTGGAACATACTTTAAGTGTGACGAAGCTGTGTGACTACTACTGCAGTGCATATCCCGTATTGAAAAGGGATTTACTGTTGACGGCAGCCATGTGCCACGATATCGGAAAGACAAAGGAGATTTCTCCTTTCCCGGAGAATGATTATACCGATGACGGACAGCTTTTGGGACACATTGTCATGGGTTCCCAGATGGTGGCGGAGAGAGCGGCAAAAATAGAGGGCTTTCCCCACGGGCTGCTTGCTGAGGTGCAGCATTGTATTCTTGCCCACCACGGAAAGTATGAGTACGGTTCCCCGAAAATTCCCGCTCTGATTGAGGCACTGGCACTCAATTACGCGGACGATACGGATGCCAAACTGGAGACCTTTAAGGAAATTTTGGAAAATAACAGTGAAAATGCCGGCTGGCTGGGCTATAACAGACTGTTTGAATCCAATTTGCGTGCTACAAAGCTGTAACAGGAAATGCCGTTAATTTCGTTTGACGGCTGACTATTATAAAATAAATACAGAAAGGTAGATTGGGAAGATGAGAGTAACAGATGATATTTTGTATGTTGGAGTCAACGACCATGAGGTAGATTTGTTTGAAGGTCAGTATGTGGTGCCTGACGGCATGGCGTATAATTCTTATGTGATTCTGGATGAAAAAATTGCTGTCATGGATACTGTTGATGTACATTTCGGTCAGCAGTGGCTTGCCAATCTGGAGGAAGTATTACAAGGACGTATTCCCGATTATCTGATTGTACAGCATATGGAGCCGGATCATTCGGCAAATATTCCCTTGTTTCTGGAAAAGTATCCTCAGGCAAAGGTGGTAGCCACTCCCCAAGCCTTTAAAATGATAGGGCAATTCTTTGAATTGAGTTTGGAAGACAGACAGATAAATGCGGTTAACGGCGGTGAACTGGTGTTGGGCAAACATACCCTGCAATTTATCTTTGCTCCCATGGTGCATTGGCCCGAAGTCATGATGACTTATGATAAGAAGGACAAGGTACTTTTTTCTGCGGATGGCTTCGGCAAGTTCGGTGCTCTTGATGTGGCGGAGGAATGGGTCAGTGAAGCGAGACGGTACTATTTCGGAATCGTAGGCAAGTATGGCATGCAGGTGCAGAATGTACTGAAGAAGGCAGCAGGGCTGGATATACAGATAATCTGTCCTTTGCATGGGCCGGTGCTGACCGAAAACCCGGGATATTATCTGGATTTATATAACACATGGTCCTCGTATGGTGTAGAGAGCGAAGGCGTGACTATCGCATATGCCTCCATTTACGGACATACCGGAGAAGCTGCCCTGTATCTGGCAGAGGTTTTGGAAAAGAAGGGTGTCAGAACTGCGGTTCATGATTTGGCGAGAACCGATATGGCGAAAGCGGTTGAAGATGCCTTCCGTTACGGAAAGCTGGTACTGGCATGTAACACATACAATAACGGCATCAATCCTTTTATGAACGACTTCATCTCCAGACTGACCGAGCGGGCTTACCAGAAGAGAACGGTGGCATTTGTGGAGAACGGCTCTTGGGCACCAATGGCGGCGAAGGTAATGCGTGGTCTGCTGGAGGGATGTAAGGAAATGAACTTTGCGGAAAATACAGTCAGCATCCTGTCTGCCATGAAGGAGCCTGACAAGCGTAAAATTGAGGCTCTGGCGGAAGAACTGGCATAAAAAAATACACGCCCTGACTATTTTTTGGAAAATCTCGGAAGATAAATGACATCAGAAAATTGTAAGTATTGGAAGGCATAATTAGTAAGATGGATTTCAGGAAAAATGACATTGTGACAGTGACAATTGAAGATATGGGAACTGAGGGGGAAGGCATCGGCAAGTTCGAGGGCTTTACTCTGTTTGTCAAGGATGCCGTGGTGGGCGATACCGTGGAAGCGAGAATCGTGAAGCCGAAAAAGAACTATGCCTATGCCAGACTGGAAAAACTTTTGACACCCTCACCTTTCCGGGCGGAGCCGGGATGTACATATTACAGACAGTGCGGCGGCTGTCAGCTTCAGGCTCTTTCTTATGAGAAACAGCTGCAGTTTAAACAGGAGAAGATACGAAACAATCTGATTCGCATCGGCGGCTTTGACGCAGCTTATGTGGATGCACGGATGGAGCCGATTATAGGGATGGATGAGCCCTGGCACTACCGGAATAAGGCTCAGTATCCCGTAGGCACCGACAAGGACGGCAATATCGTCACCGGGTTTTATGCCGGACGTACCCACTCCATTATTGCAAATACGGACTGCGCTCTCGGCGCGGTGGAAAATAAAGAAATTCTGGAACGGATTCTGGAATATATGCGGGAAAACAAAGTCAGCGCATACGATGAAGAAACCGGAAAAGGGCTGGTGCGCCATGTGTTAATCAGAAAGGGCTTTACCAGCGGGGAAATCATGGTATGTCTTGTGATTAACAGAGAGTCTCCTGCCTCTCCTGTCCGGCAGCAGAGTAGAGATAATGGGCGTACAGCAGAATTGCATAATAGCAGATCAGGGCTGACAGACATTTTGCCTAAACAGGGAAGACTTTTGGAGAAGCTGATTACAATTCCGGGAATGACCAGCATAGCTGTCAGCATCAACCGGGAAAAAACGAATGTCATCATGGGCAAAGAAATTTACACTCTCTGGGGCCGTGACACCATTTCCGACACTATTCATGTCCGGGACATGACAGTTCCCGGGTATCCCTTTACAGGCAAAGAATTGACTTTTCATATCTCTCCTCTATCCTTTTATCAGGTAAATCCCGTGCAGACGGAGAAGCTTTACAGCCTTGCGCTGGAATATGCAGGGCTGACCGGAAAAGAGACAGTCTGGGACTTGTATTGCGGTATCGGCACAATCTCCCTGTTTCTCGCCGACAGCGCGAAGAAGGTCTGCGGCGTGGAAATCATTCCCCAGGCTATCGCGGATGCCAGAGAAAATGCGGAGAGAAACGGGATTACTAACGCTGAGTTTTTCGTAGGCAAGGCGGAGGAGGTACTGCCGAGGTTTTATGAGAAAGAGAGGAATTCCGAGATAAAGACAGCGAAAGATGCGGCAGCAGACGGAGATAGTAAAGCTGAGCAGGCAGCAGAAGTCGGTTCTGATATGCGCCACCCCGATGTCATTGTGGTTGACCCGCCCCGCAAGGGCTGTGACGAGGCTTGCCTCGCCACTATGCTCAAAATGCAACCAGAACGCATCGTGTACGTCAGCTGCGACTCCGCAACCCTGGCGCGGGATTTGAAAATCCTCTGCGATGGAGGGTATGAGGTGAAAAGAATCAGGGGCGTGGACCAGTTCGGGATGACGGTGCATGTGGAGACTGTAGTGTTGCTCACAAGAGTGAACTAATAGAAATCCTTGAATTTACGCACTTTTTCGAGCATTTCACGTTTGAAAAGACCTATTGGTCAGAGCGTGGAAAGCATATGAAAAAGTATATTCGGGTAGTTGTAGCTGTTGAACTCGTGACAGTAGGTGCAAAAATAGAGCCTACGTCGTGACAGTAGTGCACTACTTGAATATGTCTGAAATAAACAAAATAAGAATCGTCGGAAGACGCTTAACTTACAGCATTTCCTGTGAGTTAGGCGTCTTTTTTTGTTTTATTCCAAATCTAAGAAAGGAGGAACGTCAGTGGATTTTGATTATTTTTATGGCAGAGGGGCAGATCAATTTGCTTTTTATCAAATACCCAAGATTTTGATCACGGATGAGAAATTTGCGGGAATAACGATGGAATCAAAAATTCTCTACTCCTTAATGCTGGACAGAGCATCTCTTTCAGCAAAAAATGGATGGCTTGATGAAGATGGCAAAGTGTTTATTTATTACAAATTGGATCGGATTATGGCAGATATGCACTGTGCTAATCAGAAAGCAACGAAGATGCTAAAAGAGCTGGAGGATAAAGCCGGTTTAATAGAAAGACAAAAGCAAGGTCAGGGTAAGCCAACAAAAATCTATGTAAAGGACTTTGCTACCGGATTGCATGACTATGGGCCTGACAGAAGAATAATTCAGACTAATGAAAATCATGATTCTGAGACTAATGAAAATCATGAATCTAGAAATGTGATAATCACAGGTCCGGACTCATGGAAATCATGCACTAATAATACTAATTATAACAACACTGATTTTATTAATACCAATCCAATCAATCTATCGGCGGAATCAGCATCTCCGAAGATAAAGGTGGTACAGGCACAGGAAAAGGAAGATTCGATGAGATTACGAGAACAATATGAGGATTATCTTAGAGAAAAGCTGGAGATAGACATAATGACTCAAAGGAATCCTTACGAAGTCAGAAGGATTAATGAAATTCTTGAAATCATGGTCGATGTGCTTAACAGCAAGGCAAAGACAATCCGGATATCTGGGGAGGATAAGCCAGCAGAGGTTGTAAAAGCACAGTTTATGAAATTGGATTCAAGCCATATGGAATACATCTTGGATTGTTTCAAGAATCAAACATCGGATATTCATAACATCAAGCAGTACTTGCTTACCACCATCTACAACGCACCGCTAACCATTGATCACTATTATACAGCCAAGGTCAGTTATGACATGGCAAATTGGAAGGAGACAGTATGAAAAAAGAAGCAACAATAATTGCTGTAGTTAACCAGAAAGGCGGCACAGCAAAGACAACAACAGTAGAAAATTTAGGTATTGGATTATCAAAACAGGGGAAGAAGGTGCTTCTAATAGATGCAGATCCCCAAGCGTCACTTACGATCAGCCTGGGGTATCCACAACCTGATGATTTGGAACTTACACTCTCAGCTCTTCTGAATGGAACAATAAGTGAAAATCCAGTGGCGCTGGATGAGGTGTTGATCCATCAGCAGGAAGGTATTGATTTAATCCCTTCAAATATTTCTCTTGCAGGGCTAGAAGTATCACTTGTGAATACTATGAATAGAGAGCGTATTCTTAAGCAGTTTCTAGAGACACTCAGAGAAGATTATGATTATATTCTTTTGGATTGTATGCCGAGTCTTGGAATGCTAACAGTAAATGCTCTTGCAGCTGCTGATGCAACTTTAGTTCCCGTTCAGGCAAACTACTTATCAGCAAAAGGCTTAGAACAACTACTTGCAACAATAAGCCAGGTTAAGCGTCAAATTAATCCTAAGTTATGCATTGAAGGAATTCTAATTACTATGGTAGAAGCTAGAACGAATTATGCCAAGGATATCAGTAATTTAATTCGTGATACCTACTGCAACAAGATAAATGTGTTTGAGACAGAGATTCCAAGATCAGTTAGAGCTGCTGAGACGAGTGCAGAAGGGAAGAGCATTTTTGCTTATGATCCTTCAGGCAAAGTCGCTGAAGCTTATTCATCATTAACACAGGAGGTGCTTAGCTATGACCAGAAGAGGAACTAATATTAGCTTAAAGAGCTATGAAGATATTTTTACAACTGAAGAAAAGAGACAAGAGACTGGCGAGCAGGTTGTTATGATTCCGGTCAATCAGATTCATGAGTTTAAAAATCACCCATTCAAGGTGCTTGATGACGAGGATATGAGAAAAACTGTTGATAGTATTAGAGAATACGGAGTACTCGTACCTGTAATAATTCGTCCTGATGGTAATGGAGAGTACGAAATGATTTCTGGTCATAGAAGAAGGTATGCTTCTATCTTGGCAGGAAAAAAAGAAGTCCCTGCAATTATTCGTGAAATGGACGATGATACAGCAACTATTTTGATGGTTGATTCAAATCTACAGAGGGAACATATTTTGCCAAGTGAAAGGGCAAAGGCTTATAAAATGAAGTTGGAGGCACTAAAGCATCAGGGAAAGCGAACAGATCTTACTTCGTGTCAAGTTGGCACGAGGTTACGTGCAGATGAAGAGCTGGCAAAACAAACCGGTGAAAGTGCTAGAACTGTGCAGAGGTTTGTAAGGCTAAACAATCTTATTCCAGAGCTTCTTGATCTTGTAGATGAAAAGAAAATAGCCTTTAATCCTGCAGTATAGATTTCCTATATGAAGCCGGAAGAACAGAAAGAATTTTATGAGGCAATGGAAATAGCACAGACTACTCCGTCATTATCACAAGCACAGAGATTGAAGAAATCTAGTCAGGAAGGAAATTGTACTGTAGAACTCATAGAAAGAATAATGGACGAGGAAAAGAAAAATCCTCTAAACCGTGTGGTGTTTGACAGTAGCATTCTTCAAAAATATTTCCCTCAGAAAACAACAGCTAGAGAGATGGAAATGCAGATTCTACAGCTATTGGAGCAATGGGCAGGTAACAGAGCGTAAATAATAATTGTCATGATTCCAGGCTCATGATTTTCATGAGTCTGGATTTTAAAAAAAATTCATGTCAGAAATGCTGACATAATAAAACGAATGTGTTATTATGAAGATGTCAGAAATGCTGACATGGAGGTGCGTTATGGATAAAACTATAGCTGATAGATTAAAAGAAGCAAGAAATAAGGCAGGTATGCATCAAGAGGATGCTGCACGTTCTATGGAAATGTCACGTCCGACTCTTAGTG
>JAEDMI010000025.1 GCA_016303085.1 Acetatifactor sp. | reverse complement strand
CAGATGGAAGAGTATGCATGTGAGCATAACCTGCTTTATGTCAACTTTTTGGAATGTACAGAGGAAATCGGACTGGATTTTCAGACGGATACCTATGATGGGGGATTGCATCTGAATCTTTCCGGGGCAGAAAAACTCAGCTCCTACTTCGGGCAGATTCTCAGAGAACAGACAGCGGTCCGGGACAGACGATCGGATGCAGACCTGAATACAATATGGGAACAAAAACTTGCGGATTATGAACAGGAGAAGCAGGAGCAATATTTAAAATACGGAATAGAGCAGTGAAGACGGGAGGATGTTTTATGAAAAAAATGGTGTTAGGTTTATTGATGGCAGGTATGGTTATGATGGCAGGCTGCGGAAGCAGCGAAAGAGTGATTGAAAGGGAAACAGCGGGAAGTCCTGCGGAAAACTCCGCCCGGGAAAATGCCGGGGGAAATTCTGAAGCACTGACCGAAAACGGAAGTGAAAAGGAAGCGGTTCACAAGGGATTTGTTTTTCAATATAAGGATGTGACCGTTTCTGTCGATGAAAATATGAAGCCGATTCTGGAGAAACTGGGAGATCCGGACTCTTATTTTGAAGCGGCAAGCTGTGCTTTTGAGGGACTGGATAAGATTTATACCTACAGTGATTTTGAAATAGATACCTATCCACAGGGCGAAGAAGACTTTGTATCTGCAATTATCCTGAAGAATGACGTGGTGACTACGGCAGAAGGTATCTATATCGGTTGTACGAAAGAGGATGTGACGGCAGCATACGGAACGGATTACGCGGAAGAAGGAAATATGCTGGTATATGAAAAGGATGGAATGAAGCTTTGCTTCCTCTGCAACAATGGTGAGGTGACCTCCATACAATATTTTTCAACGATTTTGGATGAATAGAGAACTGAGAAAAGCATTCCTTCGGGAATGCTTTTTGTTTGCAGTATGAGACAGCATGCAAGACACAAGATGTACAGTATGCAGACACAAGATGTAGCACTTGACAAGACGATGTTATTGACTGTAAAATAACAAGTGTTATATACGATGCTTTGAATATCAATTCAGTGGCGGAACGGCCTGAATCATTAATCTTCGGTCGGATTGTCACTGCCGGAAAATCAGAGGGAGGAACGAAAGAGGTATGGCCCGTAAGGAAACAATCACAATCGATATGATTTTGGATACCGCATTTGCAATGACCAGAGAAGAGGGCTTTGCAAACGTGACGGCAAGAAAAGTTGCAGCGAAGGCAGGGTGTTCTACACAGCCTATTTTCAGAGTATATAAGAATATGGACGAACTGTGGGATGCGGTTTACGAGAAAGCTGCCGGCTTTTTTCAGGATTATTACAGCCTGTATCCCCGCACGGGAAAAGCTCCTTTTTCCAATTTGGGAATGGCTTATATCGCCTTTGCGCGGGAGGAAAAGCATCTGTTTGAACTGCTTTTCGTGAATGGCACGCAGCGGAGGAAGAGCATGTATGAGCTGTTGAACGGGGAAGAGGGAAATGTGGTTTATGAGATTAACCTGGCGAAAGCGGCGGGATGTCCCGACCCGGGCAGTCTTTTTATGAAAATGTGGATATTTATTCACGGCGCAGCCTGTATGACGCTTACAGGAGACTATGACCTGTCGGATGTTCAGACTTTAGAATTACTGTCCGACTCCTATGAGTCTTTTACAAATCAGCTGAAGAAATAATATATCAATAGGAGTTATTGCGGACGAAGGGAATATATATGGAAAAACAATATGATATTTTGAGCAGAATATCAGAGCGGTATAATAAGATGAGTAAAAGCCATAAGGCCATTGCTTCCTTTATATCGGAGCACTATGACCAGGCTGTTTTTATGACGGCGGCAAAGCTGGGAGAGACTTTGGGAATCAGTGAATCCACGGTGGTGCGTTTTGCATCGGGAATCGGCTATGAGGGGTATCCGGAATTTCAGAAGGCGCTGGAAGAGTGTGTAAAGAGTAAGCTGAACAGCGTTCAGAAGATGGATGCAATATATGGAAGAAGCACACAGTCTGAGGTGTTAACCTCCGTGATAACGGCCGATATTGAAAAACTCAGGCATACCATAGAAAATTTGGACCCGGCAGCTTTTGAGTCGGCAGTTAACACGATTCTTGCGGCGGAGAACATCTACATCATGGGGCTGCGCAGTAATGAGCCCTTAGCGGAGTTCCTTCATTTTTATCTGAATATGATTCGTGGCGGAGTAGTGCTTCTGAAGACTACAAGCGTCAGCGAAACCTTTGAGCAGATGATACGAATCGGTGAAAAAGATTGCTTTATCGGCATCAGCTTTCCAAGATATTCCATGCGCACCCTGAAGGCTATGGAATTTGCCAGCGATAGAAACGCAAAAGTAATTGCCATCACGGATTCCGTGAATTCTCCCATGAATCTGTATTCTTCCTGCAACCTTCTGGCCCGGAGCGATATGGTATCCATTGTGGATTCGCTGGTGGCACCATTGAGCGTAATAAATGCTCTTGTGGTGGCACTTTGTTTAAAGTGTCCTCAGGAGGTAAAGAAGAACCTGGAAATGCTGGAGGAAACCTGGAATAACTATCAGGTTTATCTGAATGACGAAATCAATTTTATTGATGATGAACCTATCTTGAATTATTCTCTCCGCAGGGAACAGGATATGGAAGAAAGGTAAAACTGCCGAGGCGGAGGAACGAGAAAAATATGAAGCGTGTCATAATAGTGGGCGGCGGTGCGTCGGGAATGATGGCGGCGGTAGCTGCTGCGGGCAGAGGAAGACAGGTTTGCCTGATTGAAAAAAACGAAAAGTTGGGGAAGAAGCTTTTTATTACCGGCAAGGGGCGCTGCAATGTGACAAATGCTGCGGATACGGAGACCCTTTTGGCAAATGTCTGTACCAATCCGAAATTTTTGTACAGCGCCTTTTACAGCTTTGATAACAGAGCTGTTATGGACTTCCTGGAACAGGCGGGATGTCCGTTGAAAACGGAGCGTGGGGAGAGAGTTTTTCCGGTGTCGGATCATTCTTCGGATGTCATTGCGGCATTTCGGCGGGAATTGGAAAAAAGAGGAGTAGAAATCAGGCTTCATACTGTGGTAAAAAAGCTTTGTGTGGAAGATGGGCGGATAACAGGTGTAATTCTCGAAGACGGTAAAAAATTGTCTGCCGATAACGTTGTTGTCTGCACGGGAGGAATTTCTTATCCCTCCACAGGTTCCACGGGTGACGGCTACCGATTCGCGGAAGAAACGGGACATAGGGTGACGGAGACAAGACCTGCCCTGGTTCCCTTTAATATTGAGGAAGAATGGTGCGGACAGCTGATGGGACTGGCTCTGAAAAATGTATCTTTGCGGCTGATTTGCGGGAAGCGTGAAGTATATGAGGGCTTCGGCGAAATGCTGTTCACCCATTTTGGCATCAGTGGGCCGCTGGTTCTTTCCGCCAGCAGCTTTTATGTGCCGGGAGGGAACACTGAGGTGATGCTTGATTTAAAGCCGGCCATGGATGAAGAACAGCTGGATAAACGCCTGCTCAGGGATTTTGAGGGAAATAAGAACAGGCAGTTCAGGAATGCTTTGGGCGGGCTGTTCCCCATAAAATTGATTCCGGTGATGATTGCGCTTTCCGGGATTCATCCGGATAAAAAGGTAAATGAAATTACCAGGGAGGAGAGAAGAAGCTTTGTGAACCTCATCAAGAACCTTCCCTTGACAGTGACGGGAACAAGAAATTTTGCGGAGGCAATTATTACCAGAGGAGGGGTATCGGTGAAGGACATCAATCCATCCACCATGGAATCCAAGAAAGTAATGGGGCTGTATTTTGCGGGAGAGGTACTGGATTTGGATGCTCTGACAGGAGGCTTCAATTTACAGATTGCCTGGTCTACGGGACATCTGGCGGGAAGCTCTTTATGACAGTAACGGACACATTCATGCCACACGGCTTTGTTCGAATGTTTTCAGTTGGAATACGGAATCATTCAGTGAGAAGAATAGGAGAGAAAAATATGAGTTATAACGTTGCAATCGATGGACCGGCAGGTGCAGGCAAAAGTACCATTGCGAAGGCAGTGGCAAAAAAATTGAACCTCATTTATGTGGATACCGGGGCAATGTACCGGGCCATGGCGCTGTATATGCTTCGTCACGGCGTGAATTTGCAGGATACGGAAAAAATTATCGAGAACTGTAAGGAGACAGACATCACAATTCGCTATGAGGACGGCGTACAGGTGGTACTTCTGAATGGGGAAAACGTAAATGCTTTTCTGAGAACAGAAGAGGTAGGAAAGGCAGCGTCCGCTGTCAGTGCCATTCCTCAGGTGCGAAAAAAGCTGGTGGAACTTCAGCATAAGCTGGCTGCCGAGAGCGACTGTATCATGGACGGAAGGGATATCGGAACTTGTGTGCTTCCAAATGCACAGACAAAAATATATCTTACCGCAAGCAGCGAAGTCCGTGCAAAGCGCCGTTATGATGAACTGGCGGCAAAAGGGGAAGAATGCGATTTGGAACAAATCCGGGCAGATATCGAGGAGCGGGATTATCGGGATATGCACAGAGAGGTCTCTCCGCTAAAACAGGCGGAGGATGCAATTCTTGTGGATACTTCGGAAATGACGGTGGACGAAGTGATTGAAAAAATAATATCCCTTTGCAAAAAATAATTTTCCCGAAAAGAGGAATTAAGATGCAATAGTCGGAGGGAAAAATTTTATGGAAATCAGACTTGCTGAATGCGCAGGTTTCTGCTTCGGAGTCAGGCGCGCGGTGGACACTGTGTATGAACAGCTGGAAAAGGGGAAAACTATATACACCTATGGCCCGATCGTACACAACGAAGAGGTAGTGCGGGAATTGGCGGAGAAAGGCGTGAAAGTGCTGGAAAATAAGGATGCCCTGAAGATGCTTCCAAACTGCAAAGCAGGTGAAGAAAGCGCAGCCGTGATTATCCGGGCACATGGGGTTCCTGAAGAAATTTACCGTATTTTGGAGGAAAAAGGGCTGGAGTGTATTGACGCCACTTGCCCTTTTGTAAAGAGAATTCACAAAATTGTCAGTAGGCAGAGCGAGGAAGGCAACCATATTGTCATTGTGGGAAATCCCGGACACCCGGAAGTGGAGGGCATTGTGGGGTGGTGCCGGGGGCCGGTGACTGTGCTGGAGGAGCCGCTGGAGGCAGAGAGATTTGTCCTTCCGAATGACAGAAAAATCTGTATTGTGTCTCAAACGACATTTAACTACAATAAATTTCATTATATAGTTGAAATTTTTGAAAAAAAAGGTTACAATGTTAGTGTTGTGAATACTATATGCAGCGCAACAGAAGAACGTCAGCGTTCCGCCAGAACTCTTGCGACAGAGGCTGATGTGATGATTGTAATAGGAGGCAGGCACAGTTCCAATACAAGAAAGCTGTATGAAATATGCAGCGAGGAGTGTGCAAATACCTATTTTATACAGACACTGGATGACTTGCGTTTAGAACTACCTAAAACTGTTCGCCTGGTGGGTATTACAGCGGGGGCTTCCACCCCAAATAAATTAATCGAGGAGGTTCAAAATTATGTCAGAATTAACTTTTGAACAAATGTTGGAAGATTCAATTAAGACAATACATGCAGGAGAGGTAGTCGAAGGTACAGTCATCGATGTCAAGACAGATGAAATCGTTTTGAATATCGGATACAAGTCAGACGGTATTCTCACAAAAAACGAGTATACCAATGACTCTAGTGTTGACCTGACAACGGTGGTAAAGCCCGGCGACACCATGGAAGTTAAGGTGCTGAAGGTAAATGACGGAGAAGGTCAGGTCGTATTGACCTACAAGAGACTTGCCGCAGACAGAGGAAACAAGAGAATTGAAGAAGCATACAACAACAAGGAAGTGCTGAAGGCAACTGTTTCACAGGTGCTGGAAGGCGGCTTGAGTGTTGTGGTGGATGAGGTCAGAATTTTCATCCCTGCGAGCCTTGTTTCCGACACTTATGAAAAGGATTTGTCCAAGTATGCCGGACAGGAGATTGAATTTGTAATCAGCGAGTACAATCCTAAGAGAAGAAGATACATCGGAGACCGCAGACAGCTTGTTGCCGCACAGAAGGCAGAACTTCAGAAAGAGTTGTTTGAGAGAATCCATGAAGGTGATATCGTAGAAGGCACCGTAAAGAATGTTACCGATTTTGGTGCATTTATCGATTTGGGCGGAGCAGACGGCTTACTTCATATTTCTGAGATGTCCTGGGGACGCGTGGAACATCCCAAGAAGGTGTTCAAGGTTGGCGAAAAGCTGAATGTTCTCATCAAGGAAATCAGCGGTAGCAAGATTGCCCTTTCCCTGAAGTTTGATGATGCTAATCCCTGGAAGGATGCGGCAAGCAAGTATGCCGTAGGCAACGTCGTTACAGGTAAAGTGGCAAGGATGACCGATTTCGGCGCATTTATTGAACTGGAGCCCGGCGTAGATGCACTGCTTCATGTTTCCCAGATTTCCAAGGAGCATGTCGACAAGCCTGCTGATGTGCTGAGCGTAGGAGAGGAAGTTACCGCAAAGGTAGTTGACCTGAACGAGGCAGACAGAAGAATTTCTCTGAGCATAAAGGAAATGTATGCTCCTGAGCCTTCCGAAGCAGTAGAGGAGTCTGATGAGGATGTAGTTCCCGTTGACATTGATGCTGTAATCGCAGCGCAGGAAGAGGAATAAAAGCACGGATACCAACAGATAAAGTCAGGGTGGGTGTATGCATGGCATATGATTACGAGTACTTTAAGAAGGAAATATTGGCGCTGACTTCCATTGATTTGAACTGCTATAAAGAGAAGCAGATGAAACGCCGTATTGACACGCTGATAGCCAAACACAAGATTGTAGGCTATGACAAATATGTACTTGGCTTGAAATCGGACAAGGAATTGTTTGAGGAGTTTGTCAACTACATTACCATCAACGTGTCTGAATTTTACAGAAATCCGGAACAGTGGAAATTGATGGACGAGCAGGTGATTCCCGAACTGATTAAAAAGTTTGGGAAAAATCTGAAAATATGGAGTGCCGCCTGCTCTACAGGTGACGAACCCTATTCTCTGGTTATGGCTCTTTCCAGACATTTACCTCTGAACAATATTAAAATTTATGCAACTGACCTGGACAAGCAGGTTATTGCAAAAGCAAAGGTAGGCCTATATTCGGAGAAAAGTATTGCGGCGGTGCCCGATGACCTGAAAAAGAAGTACTTTACAGGTGTTGGAGCGTCCTACAAGATTTCGGACGAGATTAAGGCAAGGGTAGAATTCAAGGAGCACAACCTGCTGAAAGATGCTTATCCTACGGATTATCACCTGATTGTCTGCCGTAATGTTCTGATTTATTTTACGGAGGAAGCAAAGGACGAGGTGTTCCGCAAATTTTACAGGTCTCTGTCTTCCGGCGGTGTCCTGTTTATCGGGAGTACAGAGCAGATTATCAACTACAAAGAGATGGGTTATGAACGGAAAAATTCGTTTTTCTATCAGAAACCATAATGAAAAAGGAACTCCTGGGAGTTCCTTTTTTTAGTATGTGGATGCCATCATTGTCAACACATGAGATGCGTATTTTGAAAAGGCCGGACGATCCTTTTTAATATCATCCGTAAGTTCAAAGAACAACTCTCTGCTCTTGTAGTCACGCTTAAAAAAGGGCTCAAACACAATATCCCACTGAGGAAGATAATTGGAAAATTTTCTGGTATAGCAGTTTGCAGCAGAGGCGGGGATGCGGTGTTCCTTGTCCACAAAGCCTGCTACCGACTTGTGCAGTGCAACATCTTCTGTGGGAAGATAATAATAATCATGGTAATTGGAATAAAAATATTTCAGTTCTTCTTCGTAGATTGGAATCTTCAGGGTTGCTTCCGAACCTTCCCCACGGAAGAAGCAATTTCCGGCCGATGCATAAACCTGTCTGGGGAGAGACGTGTCGGGAACGATGGTGATAAGCAGTTCTTTGCGCTTGTTACCGTTTACATCCTTATAATAATTTGCCTGAACCTTTTTTGCCTTTACGGGTTGGTTAAATAAATCGTAATATGCAAGCATGGGTAAAGTTTCCAGCATTCCCTTCAAATCGTCCGCATTGTGAAGAAACAAGGCATTTTCGGAGAATTCGGTCGGATTTTTCACGTAGTCATGGTATATGCCAATCAATTCTCCTCCGGAAAAAATATCCTTGCGGTCAATTCCCAGAAACTGTTCCAGAGTGCGTTGTTTACAGTTGGGAAGTTTTAAAAAGAACTTGTAGGGTGCAATTCTCTTGTACAAATCGATTCCCCGGAAATTGTCAAAGGTGTAGGGCAGGGAAAACTGCTCGCATTTCTGCGTGATAAAAGGAAGGTCAAAGTTATTGCCGTTGAAGTGAACAAGGTAACGGTAAAGCTTTGCAAACTCAAAAAAGGCGGCCAGAATGTCTTTTTCCTGACTGTAATTCTCTGCCATCCATTGTATAGTGTGCCATTTTCCGGCCAGATAATAGGCGCAGCCTATCATGTAAAGATAGGAGGAACGCGCTGTAAAGCCGGTGGTCTCAATGTCGATAAAAAGGATGCGTTCTATGGGCGCAAGCCTGTCGAGGGGATAGGAAATGGAAAAGTTATCCATAGTTTCCTCTGAAATTTTCATGGCAAACCTCCTGTGTAAAATCTTTTGTTTATATGATAGCATAAAATGAAAATTTACAGTAGTATTTTATTGAAAAAAATAGTATATTTAATGAGAGCGGTTCTGCAAAATTCGACATAAAAGCATGAAAATATTTGTTGGAAAGGATGTTAGAAAGGTATGGCAAAGTTGACATTTGTGGGCGGTATACATCCGTACGACGGCAAGGAACTGTCAAAGGATAAACCGATTCAGGATATTCTGCCCAAAGGGGAACTTGTATACCCGTTGTCCCAACACATCGGCGCACCGGCAAAGGCCATTGTGGCAAAGGGAGACAGAGTGTTGGCAGGGCAAAAGATTGCCGAGAGCGGAGGTTTTGTGTCTGCACCTGTATATGCGTCCGTCTCCGGCACGGTAAAGGCGATTGAGCCCAGACGTGTTGTCACCGGGGATTTGATTATGAGTATTGTGGTGGAGAATGACGGACTGTATGAGGATGTGGGGTTTTATCCTTCTGCTCCGTTGGAAAAGCTCAGCCGGGAGGAAATTATTGATATTATCCGGGAAGCCGGAATTGTGGGAATGGGAGGCGCAGGGTTTCCCACCCATGTAAAACTTTCGCCGAAGGAACCGGAAGAGATTGATTACTGTATTGCCAACTGTGCGGAATGCGAACCCTATCTGACGTCCGACTACCGCAGAATGTTGGAGGAGCCGGAAAAGCTAATCGGCGGATTAAAAATAATTTTAAAGCTCTTTGACAATGCAAGGGGAATTCTGGCGGTGGAGGATAATAAGCCGGACTGTATTTCTCTGCTCAGGCAGTTGACAAAAGATGAGCCCAGAATCAGTGTCAAGGCGTTGAAAACCAAGTATCCCCAGGGAGGCGAGAGACAGCTGATATATGCTACCACGGGAAGAAAAATCAATTCTACCATGCTTCCGGCGGATGTGGGCTGCGTGGTAAACAATGTGGATACCGTTGTGGCAATTTATCGTGCGGTTACGGAAGGGCGACCTTTGATTGAAAGAATCGTCACCGTTACAGGGGATGCAGTTGCCAATCCAAGAAATTTCCGGGTGAAAATCGGTATGAGCTATCAGGAGATTCTGGATGAGGCAGGCGGCTTTAAGACTACTCCCGAAAAGATTATCTGCGGCGGTCCCATGATGGGCTTCGGTATGTTTGATTTGAATGTGCCTACTACCAAGACATCAACGGCGCTGTTAGGGCTTTCTAAGGATGATGTATCGGCCATGGAGCCGGGACCCTGCATCAACTGCGGACGATGTGTGGAGGTGTGTCCCGGCAGAGTAATCCCCAGCAGGCTTGCAGATTATGCAGAGCACTTTGATGAGGAAGCCTTTGTGGCGAATCATGGAATGGAATGCTGTGAATGCGGATGCTGTAGCTTTATCTGTCCGGCGAAGAGACCTTTGACCCAGGAGATTAAGTCCATGCGAAAGATTCAGCTGGCAAAGAGAAAAAAGTAGGAGGAAAGCCATGAGCGAATTGTTTAAAGTATCATCAAATCCCCATATTCGTTCCAAGGTGACTACAAACGGTATCATGCTGGCTGTCATTATAGCACTGATGCCGGCCACCGGCTTTGGAATATACAATTTCGGTCCCAGGGCACTGGCGGTCATAATGGTGACAATCGGCAGTACCGTGTTGACGGAATTTTTGTTTGGACTGTATCGGAAAAAAATGACCATAACTGATTTATCGGCAGTTGTGACGGGACTTTTGCTGGCCCTGAATCTGCCTGTCACCATCCCTTTGTGGATGGCGGCTCTGGGCGGTGTGTTTGCAATTCTGGTTGTAAAGATGCTGTTCGGCGGGCTGGGTCAGAACTTTATGAACCCTGCGTTGGCAGCAAGATGCTTTCTGCTGATATCTTTTCCTACGGCCATGACAGCGTTTGAATGTGATGCATACACGGGTGCAACTCCGCTGGCAGCGCTGAAAGCGGGAGAGCAGGTGAATGTGATGGACATGGTAATCGGGCGCACGGCGGGTACTATCGGTGAGACCTCTGTCATAGCATTGATTATCGGAGCCTGTATTCTGATTCTGCTGGGGATTATCGACCTGAGAATTCCCGGCAGCTACATAGTGACTTTTGTGTTGTTTGTTGGACTGTTCGGAGGAAGGGGATTTGATCCCGCATACATCTCCGCACAGCTGGCCGGAGGCGGATTGATGCTTGGAGCTTTCTTTATGGCGACGGATTATGTGACCAGACCGATTACCGTAAAGGGTCAATATCTCTTCGGTATCTTTCTGGGCATCATGACAGGAATTTTCCGGCTGTTCGGGCCGGGAGCAGAGGGCGTTTCCTATGCAATTATTTTGGGTAACCTGCTTGTCCCTCTGATTGAAAGAATTACAAAGCCTACAGCCTTTGGGTATGAGAAGGGAGGCAGGCACCATGAAAAATAAGAGCGATGTGAGCATCATGCTGAAGGAGGCAGGGATTCTTTTTGCCGTTACGCTGATTGCGGGACTACTTCTGGGTTTTGTGTTTGAACTGACAAAGGAACCCAGAAGGATACAGCAGGAAAAGGCAATCCGGGAAGCCTGTATGGAGGTGTTTTCAGAAGAAGAGTATATCTCTGCCGGTATCGGATTTCAGGAGTATGCTTATACACCCGGTGAAGAACTGGCGTCAGAGCTTGCTGAAAAAGGAGTTTCTGTGGGCCGCGTATATGAGGCGGTTTCCCAGGGGGGCATGCTCTTTGGATATGTGGTAGAAGCAATATCGGCAAATGGCTATGGCGGAGATATTGTGCTGTATGTAGGAGTGAGAACTGACGGAACAGTGAACGGAGTTTCTATCACGGAGAGCTCTGAGACAGCAGGACTGGGGTTGGAGGCACCTTCAGTACTGACTCCTCAGTTTGCAGGAAAAAAGTTTGACAGTTTTGTCTATACCAAGACAGGCGCGAAGGAGGGCACCAATGAGGTTGATGCCATCAGCGGCGCTACAGTTACCACGAAAGCCGTCACAGAGGCCGTAAACGGCGGATTGAAAGCAGCGCTGGAACTGTTGGAGGGAGGTGCTGTCAATGAATAAGGCTGTAGAGAGACTTTACAACGGTTTTATAAAAGAGAATCCTACCTTTGTACTGATGCTGGGTATGTGTCCGACCCTTGCGGTTACTACATCAGCTGTCAACGGATTGGGAATGGGACTGACCACCATGGTGGTTCTGGCAATGAGCAATTTGTTTATTTCCCTGTTGCGGAAAATCATTCCAAACAGAGTGCGCATTCCGGCGTTCATCGTCATTATTGCTTCCTTTGTGACCATTGTACAGCTTCTGTTGGAGGCGTATCTGCCCTTCCTGAATAAGGCACTGGGAATGTACATTCCACTGATTGTGGTAAACTGTATTATTCTGGGACGTGCGGAGGCTTATGCCTATTCCAATCCTCCTATCCCTTCCCTGTTTGACGGTATCGGCATGGGCCTGGGCTTTTCCTTTGCACTGACCTGTATCGGTGCGGTGCGCGAACTCCTTGGAGCGGGTAAACTTTTCGGCGCTGCGGTGCTGCCGGATTCGTATGTGCCCATCAGAATTTTTACGCAGGCACCCGGTGCGTTCTTTGTGCTGGCTGTGCTGGTGGCACTCCAAAATTTCGTGAAGACCAAGCGAAAAAAAGCAGGAAAACCTTATGAGAAGATTGGCTCCGGCTGTTCGGAAGACTGTATGAACTGTTCTGAGAAGGGTTGTACAAAACGATTTTATGATGCGGATGCCACGGAAAAGGAATCAAAGGTTCCGGCAATAAAAACGGTTGAGGAAAAGGGCAGTGACGAACTGGATGTGCTGGACCTGGAAGAGGAGGAAAATAAATGAGAAACGTGACAGAACTGCTGGTTATACTAGTCAGCTCCTCCCTGGTGAGTAACGTGGTACTCAGCCAGTTTTTGGGACTTTGCCCTTTTCTGGGCGTGTCTAGGAAGGTGAAGACCGCAGGTGGTATGGGTGTGGCTGTTATTTTTGTCATTACTCTGGCCAGTGCGGTGGCGGGCGTCATCAATAAGTATGTGCTGATTCGGTTCAATATTCAGTATCTGGATACCATTGTGTTTATTTTGGTGATTGCGGCTCTGGTTCAGTTTGTGGAGATGTTTTTGAAGAAAGCAATGCCCTCTCTTTATGAGGCTCTGGGGGTTTATCTGCCCCTGATTACTACCAACTGTGCTGTGCTGGGTGTTGCAATCAGCAACGAACAGGCAGAGTACGGTATTCTGACCGGCATGGTGAACGGCTTTGCCACTGCGGTGGGATTTACCATTGCGATTGTAATACTTGCGGGAATCCGTGAGAAGATTGAGTATAATGATGTGCCGGAATCCTTCAGGGGAATGCCTATTGTACTGCTGACAGCCGGACTTATGGCAATCGCCTTTGTGGGCTTTTCGGGACTGCTGTAGAGAGGGGGATGACACATGAGTGTGACAGGAATCGTTACGGCTGCAGTTGTAGTCGGGGTGGTCGGTATTTTTGTGGGCCTCTTTCTTGGTGTGGCGGGTATTAAATTTAAGGTGAAGGTAGACGAGAAGGAGGAAGCCGTGCTTGCGGCATTGCCCGGGAATAACTGTGGCGGTTGCGGGTTTGCGGGCTGTTCCGGTCTTGCGGCAGCAATCGCTAAGGGAGAAGCCCCGGTGAATGCCTGTCCTGTGGGCGGGGAACCTGTGGGACAGAAAATCGCGGAAATCATGGGGGTCGAAGCAGAAGCCTCCGTCAGAAAGGTTGCTTTTGTGGCATGTCAGGGAGACTGTGACAAGGCGAAAAAGGACTATGATTATTACGGTATCGAAGATTGTCGTATGATGAGCTTTGTGCCGGGTGGCGGACCAAAATCATGTAACAGCGGCTGCCTGGGCTTCGGCACCTGTGCAAAGGTATGTCCTTTTGACGCCATACATGTGGTAAACGGAGTGGCTGTGGTTGACAGGGAGGCCTGTAAGGCCTGCGGCAAGTGTATTTCAGTCTGTCCAAAGAAACTGATATCCCTTGTGCCCTACGAGGGGAAATTGGCGGTAGCCTGCAGCTCCTCAGACAAAGGTCCCGTTACCATGAAGGCTTGTCAGGTGGGCTGTATCGGCTGCGGTATCTGTGCGAAAAATTGTCCGGCTCAGGCTGTGACTGTAACCGATTTTCACGCAGTCATCGACCAGGAAAAATGTACAGGTTGTGGTACATGTGCCGAGAAATGTCCCAAGAAGGCCATTGTAAAGTTATAAGTCTTTGACAGTGATAACATTTCGGAAAGGAGGAAGAGGATGAAGCTTCATGACGATTACGATGAACATTCGGGAATGACGCCCACAGTGGTGATGACCATTGTGGCAGTGACTGTCTTTGTCGCTGCCATTCTGGTAGTGGTGCTGCTGTTGAATAACGGGAAAAAGAATTCCGGTAATGGGGTTCGGAATGACGTGGAGCAGGAGGAGAGCACATCTCCGATTATCCTTTCCTCGGAAGCCGATGAATGGAAGGGAAGTAATCTGCATCCGGATGACCTGGACTTCTGGGACAAGTATCCGCCGGAGGAGACGGAAACACCCGTGACGGAGGAGTCTCTTCCCCGGGAACAAGTGGAAAATGATCCATCCACCGACGGGAAACATACGCTGGTTCAGTATGCGGACGGAAGCGAGGAGTGGGTGTTAATCAGTCCCTATCTCCCCAAGCATGAGTATGACTTTACACGATTGGTCTGTCAGTCCGGTCTTATGAAGTATTACGAGAATGGCAAACAGGTTTCGTATGTGGGAGTGGATGTCTCCAAACTTCAGGACTATATCGATTTTGTGAAAGTAAAGAAGGCAGGAATCGATTTTGTTATGATCCGGGCGGGCGCAAGAGGCTACGGCACGGGACAGCTGATTGTGGATGAGTATTTCAGCGATAACCTAAAGCGTGCCACGGACGCAGGATTGGATGTCGGAATTTATTTCTATTCTCAAGCTATCACGAAGGATGAGGCTGTGGAGGAGGCAAACCTTGTACTACAGAATCTGGGAGAATATACCATTACCTATCCCATAGCTTTTGACATGGAACTCATTACAAATGATACGGCCAGGACCGATAAGCTGAGCAAGACAGAGCGTACCAATATTACAAAGGCATTTTTGGATACCGTTGAAGCGGCAGGATATAAGTCCGTCATTTACGGAAACAAAGAATGGCTGATGAAAGAGATTGATATGTCAAAACTGACGGCATATGACGTGTGGCTCGCACAGTCGGCTGATATCCCGGATTACCCCTATCGGTTTACCATGTGGCAGTACAACAACCGGGGAAGTGTAGACGGAATTGCCGGTATGGTAAACCTGAATATCAGTTTTATTGATTACTCAGAAAAATAAGGATATCAGGGGCGGTAGTCTGTTATCTTCGGAGAGATGTGCAGGGAGGAGTAAATTTCTGCGTAACGGCTGGGAGACAGTCCCTCAATATAGTTTTGGGCAAAGCTTTTGGAAACGCCGTTTTTCTTTAAGATGTCGGCTGCCTTATTGTAAGCAATGGCGGCCCGGATTTCATCGGTGTAGCGCCCAACAATATAATTTCCTTTGATATGAATGCGGACAGTATATACATACTGTCCCTTTTTTTGTTCCGGGGTGACACCGTGATAAACGTTTAGTACCTCCAGATTTTCACGTCGAAAGTCGGTACAGTCGCCGTTGATAAACCGGAAATCTCTGCCCTCCCGGGCATAGGGCTTGATGCCGTACCGCGAGACAATACTGACCTGAAGACCGTAATCCGCCACAAAATAATGGTTGCCTCTGCACATAATTTTATGGGAGGAGTAATAAAACAAATCATCCAAATCAAACTTCAATACCCTTGTGGGAGAAAGATAATAGAAGAACATTTTTTTTCCCATAAAGATGGGATTGCCGAAGTAGAATCCGTTGTCCCGGTAATTTGCCAGACAAACCCATTTTTCAAAATGGAGAAGGCAGTCAGAGGTGTAATGTTCGGGAGTGCAGGACTTATCCGCAAGCACATGACGCCCCTCCAGATAAGCGGTATGCGCATCCTCCGCAGTGGAAAAGCTGCCCAGGCTGATGTGTTTTCCGCGGAAAGTGAGGGAGGCACGAAAATAAGTCTCCCCGTTTTTTTTCACAGCCGGGAAGACACCCTCATAGTGTACCGTATCATATTTTTTCGCGATTTTTTTTCCTGACACAGTCATTCCTCTCATATTTATACAGCTGTCATTTTCAGCTGTTTATTTAAGTATAGCATCTGCGGGATAAAATAGGCAATATTTCGGATATATTTTTCCGGCTTGATTCATATACTGATATATCGGACAGGCAAAAACTGTATCACAGGGTTACGGAAAGGATTGAAAATTTATGTATAAGAAGGCTTTGAGCCTGCTTCTGATGGGAAATCTGATTGTACTCATGGGATTTGTGTGTGTGAAAAAAATCAACGATGCGGAGCTTGCAGCTCAGCCGGTCAGACAGCTGAAACTGGAACTGGAGGAATTGGAAGAAAAGGCCAGGGAAAGGGAGATGCTGTTGTCTGCGGAAATGCCGGAGAATGTCAGCGGAGGGTTGGGTATTGCGGATGTGGCAGTGTCCGGTCAGAGAGTGGTGGACTACAGTCTGATAGAGCATGGATGCAGATACTTTTTGTCGGATGAGGATATGGAAGCACTGCTGCGGATTGTGGAGGCTGAGGCAGGTTGTGAGGACGAGGACGGGAAGCTGCTGGTGGCAAATGTGGTGCTGAACCGGGTAAACAACGACAGCTTCCCGGAGACGGTAACAGAGGTGGTATTTCAGCGGGAGAACGGAGTGACTCAGTTTTCCCCCGTGGCAAACGGCAGATATTATACAGTTGAAATCAGTGAATCCACCATTTCGGCTGTGGGGCGTGCTCTGACAGGAGAGGATATCTCCGATGGAGCACTCTATTTTGCTGCCAGAAAATATGCGGACAGTGATAAGATGAAGTGGTTTGATGATAATCTCACTTTTCTGTTCAGCCACGGCGGACATGAGTTCTTTAAATAAACTTCTTGCCGTGGACGGATATTTATGAGATAATTATACGCGGTATTAATTTTTTTAATAAAGGACAAAAAGATGAGTGATAAAAAGTCATGGAGCGGCATCGGAGAAGAAATCAGGGATGCTGTGGAGTCGGCTTTAAAGACGGGAAATTTCCGTGACCTTGGTGACGTCATGGTCAATACGGGCGCGGATATTGTAAAGAATGTATCTTCCGCAGTGGGACAGGCAGTCTCCGGGGGAAGCGGAGAGAATTATACAGCGAAATATGAGAAAGCTACCCGCGAAAGAAAGATTGCACAGGAGGAACGCAGGAGAGCGGAAAGGGAAGCAAGGGAAAAAGCAGCAAATGCAAAGGCCCCTTTTCGGCGTGTCGGGCGGATTTCCAGTGTGTTATACCGGGTATTCGGCGGCATCGGGACAGGTGTTTCATCTATTTTTTTTATCATTAGTTTAG
>JAEDMI010000293.1 GCA_016303085.1 Acetatifactor sp. | reverse complement strand
GATGATCTCTCTCCACAATCCTGTCCGTGGCATCCAAAACTTTGGAGGCCGTCTTGGGATCCAGCGCCGCAGTATGCTCATCCAGCAAAAGAAGCTTTGGCTTCTCCAATGTAGCCATAAGAAGGGTAAGCGCCTGTCTCTGTCCTCCGGAGAGAAGACCCACATGGGTGGTCAGTCTGTTTTCCAGGCCAAGCTCTAATATCTTCAGCTGCTCCTTATAAAACTCTCTCTCTTTTGCGGTAATTCCCACCTTTAGGCCCCTTCGCCTTCCTCTTCTGGATGCCAGAGCCAGATTCTCTTCAATCTGCATGCTTGCAGCCGTTCCTGTCATAGGATCCTGAAAAACGCGGCCCAGATATTTTGCTCTCCTGTATTCCGGCAGTCTCGTCACATCTACACCGTCAATCAGAATACTTCCCCTGTCCACAAACCATGTGCCCGCGATGGCATTCAGCATAGTTGAGTTTCCGCCGATTACCGTCACAAAATCGCCCTCATTCAGATGTAGTTCCAATCCGTTCAGTGCCTTTTTTTCATTTACTGTCCCGGGATTGAAGGTCTTACTGATTTTGTTGATATCAAGCATTTTCAGCACCTCCCTCCTTCACGGGTCTTCTGAAATAGTGATCTTTCACATAAGGAATTGCCAGGAATACGGCAACAACAATGGCGGAAATCAGTTTCAAATCATTGGCGTTCAGTCCCAACCACAGTACCACCTGCAACACCAGATAATATACTACACCGCCTAATGCCACGGATACCAGCTTAAATGCAAAATTTCCGTGAATCTTTCCGAAAATCACCTGAGCGATAATGACTGCCGCCAGTCCGATGACAATGGCACCGCGGCCTGCGTTGATATCCGCAAAGCCCTGATATTGTGCATATAATCCGCTGGAAAATGCTACAATACCGTTGCTCAGCATAAGTCCCAGAATTTTTGTTATGTTAGTATTGATTCCCTGTGCCCTTGACATATTTTGATTGGAGCCCGTTGCCCTGATGGAGCAGCCAAGCTCGGTTCCGAAAAACCAGTATAGCAGGGCAATAAGAATTGCAATGATAATAATTGTTACAAAAAGGGTATTCTTATAAAAAGGTACTCCTCTGATATAACGCAATGAAACCAGCAAATCAAATTTATCCAAATTAAATGCCTGATTTGCCTTGTTATCCATAATACGCAGATTGATGGAGTACAGACCCAACTGAGACAGAATTCCCGCCAGAATAGCCGGAATTCCAAACAATGTATGAAGTGTTCCTGTCACAAGCCCTGCCAGCGCACCTGCCAAAAATGCCATCAATAGAGATGTCCATACTGAATGTCCCGACATCATCATCATGACACAGACCGCTCCTCCGGTACACATGGTGCCGTCTACCGTCAAATCGGCCAAATCCAGTATCTTATAGGTAATAAATACACCGATTGCCATGATACCCCATATCAGGCCCTGGGCACACGCGCCCGGCAGTGCATTGACTAAAGCCATAATGTTCAAAGTTGCTTCCTCCCGCTAATTTCTTGTCTTGTTATCAAAGGACGGCAAGAAATTTCCCTGCCGTCCTTTATTATTACTTATTCGATAGCCACATAACCATCAGGAACCGTAATTCCAAGTTCTGTGCAAATCGCCGCATTGTACTTCTTTGTAACATTTGGAGCAAACTGAATTTCCATTGTGGAAACATCTGCACCATTTACCAGAATCTCATATGCCATAAGACCGGTCTGGTATCCGATGTCGTAATAACTGATG
This sequence comes from Acetatifactor sp., assembly GCA_016303085.1. Taxonomy (GTDB): domain Bacteria; phylum Bacillota; class Clostridia; order Lachnospirales; family Lachnospiraceae; genus Acetatifactor. Next base: position 1,311 of record JAEDMI010000293.1, on the reverse strand, counting down.
GAAAGTGTCGCTACACCGCATCCCTTGCAGATACCTTCCTCGCCGGCAATAATGGGAATCCCTGCAGGACGGCATACATTGTCAATCACATTGGTAGCTGATGCAGCAGAGTTATCTGTAGGAATGTAAATCACATCACATTCATTTGTTGCGCTTGTTGCAACAGATGCGATATCATTGGAATCCGCAAAGGAAAAGTTCTTGCAGGTATATCCCATACCCTCAAGGGCTTCCGTAACTACCCTTACCTGATACTCTGAGTTAGGCTCGGCAGAACAATAAAGCATACCTACCGTCTTTGCATCGGGAAACAGTTCCTTCAACATGGCAGCCTGTTCTGCAAGCGGTGCCAAATCCGAAGTACCGGAAATATTCATACCTGTTGTACCTGTCCACTGGTCAATTGCAAGAGCGGTTGCATAATCTGTAACCGATGTACCCAAAATGGGAATGGTATTTGTTGCCGCTGCAGCGGACTGCAGAGGGGCCGTAGCATTTGCCAGAATTAAGTCAACGCCTGAAGCCACAAACTGGTTTGCTATAGTGGAACAGGTAGCGGAATCACCGGATGCATTCTGCTCGTCAAAGCTTACTTTATCGCCCAGTTTCTCGGTCAAGGCATCCTTAAATCCTTTTGTTGCTGCATCCAGCGCATCGTGCTGAACCAACTGACAGATGCCTATATTATAAGTATCCTTGGAACCGCTGTTAGCCGAATTCGCCTCTGAACCGCAACCGGTGAGCATAGCGGCTGTCATACAGCCCATCATGAAAAGTGCCATTATTTTCTTTTTCATAACAATAGTCTCCTCCTCTTTTTCACTTTAGCGCGCCAACGCGTTGTGTCGGTGCACTATAAGAATATACATCAGGGAGACCGAAAAGTCAATGTTTTTCCGCGATTTCTGTTCTTGTTTTATAGATGCTGTCTGCCGGGATGACTCCTCTCACCATGGAGGTGGGATAAATATTTGAGTTCCTGCCGATGACCGTGCCGGGATTCAGTACTGAATTACAGCCAACCTCCACATTGTCCCCCAGCATAGCTCCCATTTTTTTCAATCCAGTTTCAATATGAATATCTTTCCCCCTTACGGTTACAAGGGTTTTGTCACTCTTCACATTTGAGGTAATGGAGCCTGCACCCATGTGGGACTTATATCCCAGAACACTGTCTCCCACATAATTATAATGGGGCACCTGTACCTTGTTGAAAAGGACTACATTCTTAAGCTCCGTGGAATTCCCTACAACGGCTCCCTTTCCCACAATGGCATTTCCCCTCACAAAAGCACAGTGACGGATTTCTGC
>JAEDMI010000292.1 GCA_016303085.1 Acetatifactor sp. | reverse complement strand
CACCCGTTCCACACTATCTTTAAGCTTTGCTTTATTCTGCCCATAGAGAGAACCTCTCACAAACAGATTCTCCTTCACGGTCAGTTTCTCGTCCAGACAGTTGTTCTGCCAAACCACTCCGATGCGTTCACGGATTTTTGCCGCATCTTTTTTCATCTTATATCCACAGATTTCAATATCTCCGTCCGTAGGTGCAAACAAAGTACAGAGCATATTGATGGTGGTGGATTTTCCGGCACCGTTTACGCCTAAAAAGCCGAACAATTCCCCCTGTCTCACGGCAAATGAAATATCGTCCACCGCCTTTACATCTCCGAAATATTTTTTCAGGCCCTTTACCTGAATGATATCCCTCGTTTTTTCCATTTCAGTTTCACCCTCCTGCTTCTCTTCATCGGTTGCCCCAAGCATACAAAAAAGAACCGCCTCCCACAAGTGTTTTGCGGTAAGCGGTTCTTTTTGAAAGGTAAGTTGCAATTACGGTGTCTGAGATGTATGTTTGCAGTCATCCGGTGTATCCATCCCCGGGAATTTGCTTCAACGAGTCTCCGGCTTCACGCTTCGCTCACAGCCTCCTTCATGCTCTTTACATATTTATAAAGCTCCGGCCCTGCTTCTGTTCCGTATCTTGCGATAATCTTTACGATGGCGCTTCCCACAATGGCTCCGTCGGACACCGCTGCCATGTTTTTTGCCTGCCCGGGGGTGCTGATACCGAAACCGATAGCGCAGGGTACATCCGTCACATTACGGATTCCTCTCAACGATAGCTCCCAGGTCTGTCCTGATTTCACTGCGGACACCGGTAACGCCCATGGAAGACACTACATAGATAAAGCCCTTTGCCTCCTTGGCAATCATCTGTATTCTCTCCTCGGATGTGGGGGCAATCATGGAAATCAATGCCACATTGTGGGCATTTGCCGGTTCCTCCATCTCTGCCTTTTCCTCAAATGGCATATCCGGGATGATAATGGCATCCACACCTAACTCTTCGCATTTTGCAAAGAATCTGTCGTATCCGTAGTGAAACACCGGGTTTGCGTAGGTCATGAAGGCCAACGGAATCTGCGATTTCTCCCGCACCCGCCTTACAATATCAAACGCGCCGTCCGTAGTCATCCCGTTTTTCAGTGCCCGGATATTGGCATCCTGAATGACAACGCCCTCCGCTGTAGGGTCTGAGAAGGGGATACCGATTTCAATCAAATCTGCTCCTGCTCTTTCCATCTCCAGAATATAGTTTACGGTGCAGTCTGCCGTAGGGTCTCCCGCTGTCAGGAAACCGATAAACGCTTTCTTATGTAGTCGTAGGAAAAATATCCTACCAGCCCACCTGTGAAAGAAGGCAGGTAGTCAAACTTCGGGCTTCTGTTTTCCTCGATAATGCCACGGATGCAGCTACGGATATCCTCTGTGGAGCTTTGGCTGGTCAGCGGAGTTTTTATCTTTACATTCCCGTTGTAGCAGGTAATCTCCAAAAGCGGATCATATCCCAGAAAGGAATAGCGCCCCCAGCGTTTGTCGGCCTCCGCACTCTCTAAAGGTACACATGACTGCTGACATTTTTTAAAATCCGCAATACCTCCACCGGGGTACAGGTGTCCGCATAAATTTCCGTACTGACAGGAATCACCCCATACTTTTCCGCCAATATCAATTTTTTACATTCCTCCAATGTAGGCTGAATTTTCATAATATTCTCCTCTCTGTAACCAAAAATCCCGTCCCCGGCAGAATAAATACTACTATTCTGCCAAGGACGGGATAATTACTCATTCATTCCCGCGGTGCCACCTTGCTTCACCTGTTACAGGTGCTCTTTTCAGGATACCAACATATCCCCGGCATCTGACGCGTGCCCTGCGTCGCAGAATACTCGGAATTGCTCCTTTCCCTGCGCCCTCCGTGGTCCATTTAACAGCTGACGTTCTGACCTTTCTCAGCATCCGGTCTCTCTGTAAGTGCCCTCGTGACACTCTTCGTATCACAAACTGTTTTTATCTCCACATCTACGGTTTCAAGTCCGCTATTTATTTTTTCATTATCTTACTCCCTGTCATCAAAAGTGTCAAGCACTTTTTCACACAAAAGCTGTAAAGCGTCAACGTGTTGAACTATAATCAGTCACCTTCATTCCTCCTACGGTACTGTAAACCCAGATATTCTTGATTTGTTTCTCAAGCCTGTCCCACGGCCAGTGCTCCCTGCTTCTGGCCACGCAGTTCGGGTCATTCACAAGATAACCTTCCGAATCATAACCGTAAATAACAATGAAATGCCCCGCTACAGTGAAATCTCCCTCGCTCATGGAGCATATAATCACACTTCCCTCATCCAGCGCTTCATTCAGATTATACTCCCTTATTTTCTGTTGTGTCACATTGATTCCGTACAGAGCGGGTACATCCTCCAGCAGTGCCCATGCTGTCCCCACGCCTGTCACATAATAACCGTTTTTCATACTGTAATCCGCTATTCTGTCCGGTGTCAGGCTTTCATCTCCGGTCAGATAATAGAGTGCCATGGAAACACAGGTAGGACCGCATCCCGATATTCCTATATTGCTGTCGTCGCCATATTCTTCATAGCCCCATCTAGGATCCCATTGCAGGAATAACGGAAAAGTCTTCTCCCGCTCGCTTTCCGTCAATCCGGCTTTGATACCACATTTGTCCCCTTTAAGATATCCGGCAATAAATCCTGCCATCTCCGGATTATTTGCCAGTGCCTCCAGCATCTTATCCGGATACCGTTTCCGGTTTTCACAGATTTCCGCTATCAGGCTGTTATCCTCTGCAAGACTTGTCAATCTTTCCAGAATCTCAGCTTCCGTCCGCTTTTCGGGCTTGTCCACCCACTCCAGCCCCCATATATCGGGATAGTCCTTCGAAATCGGCTGTATCGCTGCACTTTCCGCTTCCTTTTGATATTCCTTTGTTTCCCTGCGCACACTATCCTGTCTGTATTCTTCATTTAACTGTTGAAGTATCTCCGCCATTACTCGTTCAGACTGTTCCTCTGTGTTTTTTTCCTTATTATGTAATTTGATAAGAAACACTATGTTTACCAACAGCAGACACCATGTCATAGCTACGAAAGCAAG